>JBGOTH010000006.1:0-19231 GCA_041476345.1 Methylomirabilia bacterium | reverse complement strand
CGCATGAACCCCCGCACGAGCTGGTAGCGCCGGAAAGAACGGTCCGACAAGCGCCCGTTCGCGATCATCACCGGCACGCGCCGGTGGGCGAGCCTGCGCAGGAGATTCGGCCAGAGCTCGGTTTCCATGCACACCATGAACGCGGGATCGATGGCGGCGATGACGCGTCGCACGGGTCCCGGCAAGTCGAGCGGAAGAAACCGATGCACGGCCTCCCCTCCGAAGCGGTTCCGCACCACCGTCGCGCCGGTGTCGGTCACGGTCGTGATGACGAGCGGGAGCGACGGATAGCGCCGCCTCAGGCCTTCGACGAGCGGCGCGGCGGCGATAGCCTCGCCGACCGACACGGCATGCAACCACGCGCGTGGCCCGTCGTGAGGCAACGGCGCGTCGTATCCCAGGCGCGCTTTCAGGTGGAGCGGCACGCCGCGTGTAATCCGGCGGACCGCCGCCATCGGGGCGTAGACACCCGCCACGGCCGCCAGCGCGACCGTCGTGTAGAGCGGCCGCATCACGCCGACACCGCGCGATCCGCCTCGGCCGTCGTCGCCTCCAGCGCCTGCTCGAGCCGCGCGCGCGCTTCTTCACGGTCGTCGGCGGCCGACACGCGGACCGCATCGCCGAACACGAGCGCACAGCGCGCGAACGGCCACGGGATCTGAAAGGCATCCCACGTGCGGAGCCGCCGCGCGGGTCGCGCCGCGAATGCCAACGGGATCACCGGCGCGCCGGTGATGGCGGCCAGCGCCGGCAGGCCCGGCTGCACGCGCTGACGCGGACCCCGGGGTCCGTCGGGCACCACGACCACGTCGTCGCCCGCCCGGAGCGCGGCCACGAGCGTGCGCACCGCCCTGGCGCCGCCCCGCGATGACGACCCCCGCACCGACTCGAGGCCAAAGCATCGCACGAAACCCGCGATCAGCTCGCCGTCGCGCGAGCGGCTCGCGAGGACACGAATCGTGCGCGCACCCCGCAGGCGCGTGAAGCGCGCGCTCGCCCACGGAAGCATCAGCAGCCGGCCGTGCCAGAGCGCGTAGATCACGGGGCGTCGCTCGCCCCCGGCGGGGAGAAGCGCGTCGACGCCGACGATCGTCAGCCGGAGCGTGAGCCCGAGAGCGCGGACGACTGCCGCGGCGAGCGCCGGCGTGATCCCACTCACGACGCGAGATGCGCCGCCGACAGGACGAGGCGCGCCGCGCGCGCGCCGACGCCGGGCTCGCCGAGCGCCAAAGCCAGTTCGCGAAACGATACCCGCTGCGCGTCGCGCGCGGTCTCGTCGTCGAGGAGACGCTGTACCTCGGCCGCCACGCGATCCCCCGTGGCCTCTTCCTGGAACAGCTCGGGGACGGCGGCACGACCGAGCGCGACGTTCACGAGGCACATCCACGGCACCCGCACGAGGCTCCGGATCATGAGCGCGCTCAGGCGCGAGACGCGATAGCAGACGACCATCGGTGTGCCGAGCATCGCGGCTTCGAGCGTGACGGTGCCCGAGGTCGCGAGCACCACATCCGCCGCGCGCATGACGTCGTGGGTCGCATCCCGCACCACGACGACTGGCGTCGCGTCCCCAAGGTGGCGGCCGACGAGGCCCGCGTCGACGGTCGGCGCGAGCGCGAGCGCGAAGCGCGTCCGCGGCCGTTGCGCGGTGATGCGCCTCACCACGTCGCGCATGACCGGGAGCAGGCACTCGATCTCGCCGCGGCGGCTGCCGGGCAGGAGCCCCACGACTTCGGCGTCGGGCGGCAGCCCGAGACGCGCCCGTGCGGCGGCGCGCGTGGGGGCTTCGCCGAGCACGTCGACGATCGGGTGACCGACGTACTCCACGGGAACGCCCGCCCGACGGTAGTACGGCAGCTCGAACGGGAACACGGCCAGCACCAGCGAGAGAAGGCGTCGCATGGCGCGTACCCGCCACCCGCGCCATGCCCAGATCTGCGGCGGGATGAAGTACACGACCGGCACCCCGTGCCGTCGCGCGGCGCGCGCGAGCCGCAGATTGAACTCCGGGAAGTCGATCAACACAAGCGCCCGTGGCCGCTCCGGGCCCGTGAGTCGCGCGCGGAGACGCCGGTAGATGCGATAGAGCGGTATCACGCCCGCCGCTGCTTCCGTCCCGCCGATGATGGCCCGCGTCGTCACGTCCTCCAGCACTTCCATCCCGGCCGCCGCCATTCGCGCACCGCCCATGCCGAAGAGGTGTGTCTCCGGCGCGCGCTCGCGCAGCGCACGACAGAGCGCGGCGCCATGCAAGTCCCCGGAGGCCTCACCCGCCACGAGCATGATGCTGGACGAAGTCACGGCTCGACTCCCACGAGCGCGAGCCCGGCCGCGTCCGCCACCTGGGCGATCGCGCCGCGATCGAGCACGACCACACGCCCGGCCTCGACGGCGAGGACGGCGGCGCCACCGGCGATCGCCGCCTCCACGGTCTCGAGACCGACGGCGGGAACGTCGAAGCGATAGTCGTGATCGCGCGCGACCGCTTTGGCGATCACCGCACCGGCGCCCGCCTGCGCCAGGCCACGTCGGATAGTCTCCGTCGTCCCCTCCACCGTCTCCACCGCCGTCACGACACCGTGACGGACGACCACCGTCTGGCCGATCCGCGCATCCGCGATCATCCGCGCCACGCCCAGGCCCTGCCGGATGTCGGACCACTCGGACTCCGAGGGAGCCCGCCCGGCCCACGGACCGGCCGGCGCGAGGCCATCGTCGAAGAACGGCCGCTGGTCCAGCACCTCGATCCCGAGCGCGGCGAGCGTCGCGATGATCGTGTCCACCAGCCTTGCGTCGATGCGCGAGCCCGTCCGTTCCAGCACGCCGCGCGAAAAAACGTCAGCGCGCGCGGCGTCCGCTCGCACGATCTCTCCGAGCGAGAAACGCCCGGAGAAGAGCACCGCCGAGAGCCCTTCGGCTTGCAGCGTCGCGAGGACGGACGCGAGCTCGTCGAGACGCGCGGGCACGACGCGGGTGGCGTAAGGCGCCACGGTCGTCGCGTCGTCGAAGGCGAAGGCGACCACGCGCCAGCCCCGGCGGCGCGCCTCTTGCGCCATGCGCGCCGGCAGAACGCCGGCGCCGCACATCAGGCCGAGCGCGTGCTCCACGGCAGGTCCGGTGCCACCGCCTCCTCGGCCACGCCGTCGCGAATCATGCGCTCGATCTGGAGCGCAACCGCGAGCGAGCGCAGATCCTCGCCGTCCGCCAGCTCCACCCGCTGCCCCGCCCGGATCCGCTGCATGGAGTGGATCAGGTGCTGGATCTCGAGCTTGAGAGGATTATCACGGTGGACGAAGAGATGCTCGACGAATGAGGCCTGGCGATAACGAATGGACTCGCGGTTGAGCGTGTATTCCTGGGCGGCCCGCCGGTGGATCTGGATGTCCTGGTCGGTGTAGTCGAGCACGATGTAGGCGTCGGGCTGGGTGATGGTGAGCGTGCGGACCTTTTCCTCGGTGGCGCGGCTCGCCGTGATGCTCGCGATGGCGCCCGACTCGAACGCGATCTGCACGGTGGCAACGTCCGTCGTCTCGGAGTTGACGACGGCGCCGAACGCGGCGAGCCGGCGAGGCGGTGAATCGACGAGGGCGAGAACGATGTCGATGTCGTGGATCATGAGATCCATCACCACGGTGTCCTTCTGCACCCTTGGGACGAAGGGCCCGAGGCGCCGCGACTCGATGAGGATGGGCCGGCTGACGATCTTGCGGATCTCCTGCACGGCTCCGTTGAAGCGCTCCACGTGACCGACTTCGAGCGCGACCCCCACGCGGCGGGCGAGCGCGTAGAGCTCGCGAGCGTCGTCGAGCGTCGGCGTCATCGGCTTCTCCACGAGCACGCACACGCCCGCCTCGAGCAGGTCGCGCGTGACGGAGAAGTGCTGCTCGGTCGGCACCGCGACACTGACGACGTCCACGCGCCCGATCAGGGCCCGATGGTCGCTGAACGACTTCGTATCGTATTGCGCCGCCACCGACGCCGCACGCGCGGGGTCAATGTCCACGACCCCGACGAGGTCGACGTCCCACAGCTCCGCGTAGACACGGCCGTGATACTGGCCCATGTGACCGGCGCCGACGACGGCCGCCCGCACCCGGTTCGCGGCCGTCGCCATCACGCGTCCCCATCATCGTCGTCGGCGGTGTCGACGCCGGAGCCGCCGAGCACGCCGCGCTCCGCCGTTTCGATGAAGGCCACGAGATCCTTCACAGCGCTCGTCGGCTCGCCCTCGCGCCGCAGCCGGTCGAGGGCCGCGGCCGGCGCAAGGCCGCTGCGATAGAAAATGCGGTAGGCCGTCCGAAGTGCGCGGCGCTCGGCGGGGCTGACGCCCGCGCGCCGGAGCCCAATGACGTTGACGCCGCGGACGGTGGCCAGATTACCGTCGGCGAGCATGAAGGGCGGCACGTCCTGGTTCACCTTGGCGCAGCCGCCGATGTACGCGAACGTCCCGATCCGCGTGAACGGCACGATGCCCGCGAAGCCCCCGATCGTCGCCCGGTCGCCGATCTCGCAATGCCCGGTGATCCCCGCGTAGTTGATGATGATGACGCCGTCGCCGACGTGGCAGTCGTGAGCGACGTGACACGTCGCCATCAGCAGGCAGTCGGCCCCGATCTCCGTCCACCCTTCCGGTCGCGTCGCGCGGTGGATCGTCACGTACTCCCGAACCACGGTGCCCTCACCGATGCGAACGCCGCTCGGTGTCTCGCGCTTGAACTTGAGATCCTGGGGCTCGGCGCCCACGACGGCGCCATGGCCGATCCGGACTCGCGCGCCCAGATCGACTCGGCCTTCGAGGAGCACGTGACTCGCGATCTCGCTGTCGGCGCCGATGGTGACGCCCGGCCCGACGATCGCGAACGGACCGATCCGTACATTCGGGCCGAGTCGCGCGCCCGGGGCGACGATCGCGGTCGGATGAATCATGGGCGCTGAGCACCGCGGGCGCGCGCCTCCAACTCGGCCAGACGACGCTCGAGCCTCTTCAGCCGACCGATCATGTCCGGCAGCGCCGCTTCGGCGACCCAGATGCGACGGGTCTGGAACAAGGGACGCGCCCACGTGCCGGCCACCTTGGCGCCGGGCGGCACGTCATGGCTGATGCCGGTCTGTGCGGTCAGCGTGGCGCCGTCTCCTACGGAGATGTGGTCGGCGAGCCCGGCCTGGCCTCCGATCATCACACCGCGGCCGAGCCGTGTCGACCCGGCGATGCCCGTCTGCGCGGCGATGATGCAATCCTCACCGATCACGACGTTGTGGGCCACCTGCACCAGGTTGTCGATCTTCGTCCCACGGCGGACGATCGTCGCGCCGAGCGTGGCGCGATCGATCGTCGTATTGGCGCCGATCTCGACATCGTCTTCGATGAGCACCCTGCCGACCTGTGGGATCTTTCGGTACACCCCCCCGTCGGGCACGTAGCCGAACCCGTCCGCACCCAGCACGGCACCCGCGTGGACGATCACGCGACACCCGAGCCGCACGCCTTCGCCGAGCACGACCCGCGGGCCGATCACGCTGTCATCGCCGATCTCCACGTCGGGACCGATGTAGGCGAGCGCATGCACGTGCACCCGCGCTCCGATGCGCGTCCCCGCCTCCACCACCGCGAGCGGGCCGATGGCGGTGCTCGGATCGACCGTCGCCGCGGGCGACACCACGGCGGTGCCGTCGATGCCGGGGACCAGGACCGCGCGAGGATGAAACAGCGTGATCAGCGCGATGAGCGCCGCATGCGGCGACGCGCACGCGAGCGTCGCGCCGGAAAGTCCGTGGGTGCCGGGCGGCGCGATGAACGCCGCCGCGCGCGACGCGCGCGCGGCCGGCTCGTACCGGACATCGGTGAGGAATGAAATGTCGTCGGCGGAGGCGGTATCGAGCGTCGCCACCCCCGTCACCACCCGGGTGGGATCGCCGTCGAGGGTCGCGTCGAGTGCCTCGGCGAGCTGCCCGAGGGTGAATCGCGTCACTTTTTGCCTTTCGCCCCCGCTTCCTGGTCGTAGGCGCGGATCACCTCGTCGGTGAGATCCGCTTCCGGCGCGGCGTACAGAACGGTCGCGCCGCGCCGCTCCACGACGAGGAGGTATCCGCGCTGCTTGCCCACTTTCTCCACCACGCCCGACACATCCTGGAGCACCTTTTGGAGAAGCCCCTGCTCCTTCTTCTCCAGCTCCTTCTGGAAGTCGTCGGCGAGCCGGGCCGCATCGCGGCGCTTGCGCTCGAACTGGTCGCTCTTGTCACGCCGCGTGTCGGCCGTCATGAGCGGCCCCTTCTTCTCGATCTCTTCGCGAAGCTTCTCGAGCTCCACGCGCTTTCCGTCCATCTCGCGCTGCATGGTGGCCTTTTCGCGCTCGAGTTGCTCGCGCGCCGCCACGCCCGCCGTCGAGCGCGCGAGCACGCGCTGCACGTCGACGAACGCCACTCTTCCCGTTCCCGCCGCCGTCGCGGAAGCGGGCGTTTGCGCCATGACGGGCGTCCCGGCCGCCACGGCGACCGCGACCGCGAAACCCGCGCTGAGCCATGCCTTCATACCCTCTCCTCCTGCTGCATCGACTTAGAACGGCGATCCGACCGAGAAGTGGAACGCGCCGAAGTCTTCACCCGTGCGGCGGGCCAGGTTGACGCCGTAGTCCAGCCGGATCGGTCCGAAAGGCGAGAGCCAGCGGACACCCGCGCCGGCGGCGTAGCGCAGATCGGTGGGGTCGAACTTCGTATTGAAGCCGTAGACGTTGCCCGTATCGAAGAAGCTCGCCACGCGGATGTTCAGGGGCAGCGGAATGATGTATTCGGCGTTGCCGAGCAGCTCGGTATCACCGCCGGTGCGGACTCCTGCGTCGTCGATCGGCGAGACCCTCCGGAACTTGAAGCCTCGAATCGTGTTGGGACCGCCCAGGTAGAAGCGCTCGAACAGCGGGAGAGGTTGGCCGTCCCAACCCCAGCCGTATGCCGCTTCGACGCGGCCGGACACGATGTGATCGAGCCAGATGGGATGGAAGTAGGTCGCGTTGGCGGTGGTCCGCACGAATCGTGAATCGCCGCCCAGCCCCGCGAACTCCTCGGTCAGGCTCACGCTTCCGCCCTTGGTGGGGGCGACGTAGTTGTCGCGGCTGTCCCGAAGCACGGTCGCGCTGACGCTCGACGTCACGCGCGACCCTTGTTCCGCCACCAAGGTGGTATCGACCGTGGAGACGACGCCGCTGATCTGATCGCGCGTCGCCCGATAGTTCGCGACCCACCGCCAGTAGTCGCCGAAGGGATGGCTCATGCGGAGCGTGAGGCCCAATGAGTCGAGCTTGTACTCGTCGAACTGGCGGATGGTGTCGTAGAGGTCGAAGCCCACGGAGAGCGGCCGGTCGAGGAACCACGGCTCCGTGAAGCTGATCATGCCCTGCTGCGTCGTGATGCCCGCACGGATGCGCGCGGTGACTTCCCAGCCGCGGCCCAGGAAGTTCCGCTGTGACACGTCGATGCTACCGAGAAAGCTGTCGACCGAGGAGAATCCACCACCGATCGAGAAGAGCCCGGTCGGCCGCTCCACCACGTCCACGTTGACGACGATCTTCGTCTTGTCGGATCCCGGCGCGGTCGTGACGTTGACCGTCTCGAAGAACCCGAGGTTGATCAATCGTTGACGCGCACGCAGCATTTTCTGCAGGGTGAACAGATCGCCCTCGACCAGGGGAATCTCACGACGCAGGATCTTGTCCTGGCTTCGCACGTTGCCGACGATATTGATCCGTTCGACGTACACCTCGGGCCCTTCGACGACGTCGAACGTCGCGTCTATCCGAGGCGGGTTCGAGCTCTGGTCGGTGCGCGGGTTGACGTCCGCGGAGGCGCGGCCGATGGTGCTGTACAGGTCACCGATGTTGCGCATCGCCTCGCGCACCTTCGAACGCGAGAAGACGTCGCCGGTCTTGAACTTGATCTGCCGACGGACTTCACTCAGCGGGACCAGGGTGACCCCGGTGATCTCGATCTTCCCAACCTTGTACTGGGGTCCCTCGACCACCCGGACCGTGATCGTGACGGCCGCGCGGTCGCGATCGACGACGACGTCCATGGCGTCGACCCGTGCCTGGACGAACCCGTTGTCGTTGTACACCGAGATGACGCGCTCGACGTCCTCGTCGAGCTTCTGCCGCTGCAGCGTCCCCCGCAGGATGAAGTACTGGCGCTCCTGGACCTGCATGACTTCTTTGATCTTGGCGTCCGCGAGCCCGTGATTGCCCTGGACCACCACCTTGTCGATGGTGATGCGCCGGCCCTCGCCGATGGCGAACACGACTTTCACGTCGCCGTCCGGGAAGCTCTCCGTCTCGGGCGTGATCTGAACCTCGAAATATCCCTCTTCTTCGTAGTGATCCTTCAGCTTCTCGCGGGCGCGCTGGACGTCCACCGGGTTGTAGACGCTTCCCAGCTTGAGATCGATCTTGTCCCGCAGCGTGTCACTGGAGACACGCCGATTGCCCGTGAACTCGACGTCACGGACGAACGGCCGCTCGACCACCTCGAAGGTGAGCTTCACGCCCCCCTCGAAGTCTTCGATGCGCGTCCGGACATCGTCGAAGAAACCGAGCGAGAAGATCGCGCGAACGTCGTCGGAGAGCTGCGACGGATTGAAGGGGCTGCCGGGCTTGCTCTGGATTCGTCCGAGGATCACCGCCTCCTGAACGCGGCGGTGTCCCTCGACGATGAGGTCCTTGATGACGATCGCGCGGGGGCCCTGGGCGGCGGCAGGGGACACCACCGCCGTGACCAGCACGAGCGCCAGAATCGACAGACACACCCGCCCCCAGGTGCGCACCGGTGTCAGGCCTGCGTGAACCTAGTGCTGGGCAAGCTCGAGAGGCGCGTCGGCGGCCCGCGCCTCGCGGAAGACGAAATTCTCGCCCTCGACGTCAACCTCGATGCGGGCGGCTTCGGCAAGCTGACCGCGGACGATCGCCTCGGCGAGCGGATCTTCGATGTGCTTCTGGATCGTCCGCCGCAACTGGCGCGCGCCGTACGTCGCGTCGAAGCCTTTTTCCACGAGAGCCTGCTCCGCCGCTCGCGTGAGCACGAGCTCGATTCCCTTTTCCGTGAGCTGCGTGTTGATCCGCGAGATCATGAGCCGGATGATCTGCTGAATGTGCTCGAGGCCGAGGGAGTGGAACACCACCGTTTCGTCGACCCGATTGAGGAACTCCGGCCGGAAGGCTCGCTTGAGCTCCTCCATGACACGCTCTTTCATCTTTTCGTACGAGGCCTCGTCCGACTCCTGGAGGAATCCGGGCGACGTGCGCTTGCCGATGAGGCTGGTGCCGAGGTTCGACGTCATGATGAGGATCGTGTTCTTGAAATCGACGACGTGGCCGAGCGAGTCGCTCAGGCGACCGTCGTCGAGTACCTGCAACATCATGTTGAACACGTCGGGGTGTGCCTTCTCGATCTCGTCGAACAGGACCACGGAGTACGGCCGCCGCCGAACCTTCTCGGTGAGGAAACCGCCCTCTTCGTAGCCCACGTAGCCTGGGGGCGCCCCGAGGAGGCGAGACACCGAGAACTTCTCCATGTATTCCGACATGTCGACACGGATGAGCGCGTTCTCATCCCCGAAGAGGTATTCGGCGAGCGCACGCGCCAACTCCGTCTTTCCGACACCGGTCGGGCCGAGGAAAATGAACGACCCGACGGGCCGCTTGGCGTCTTTCAAGCCGGCGCGCGAGCGCCGGATGGCGCGCGACACCGCCGTCACTGCCGCGTCCTGGCCTATGATCCGCCCGTGGAGGGCCTCCTCCATGCGCGCGAGCTTGGCAGACTCCTTCTCTTCGAGCTTGGCGAGAGGGATTCCCGTCCAGCGAGAGACGATAAATTCGATGTCCTCCTCGCCGACGGACTGCGTCCCCTTGCCTTTATTCTTGTCCCACTCCCGCTTCAATTCTTCCTCGCGGGCACGGAGGACCTTTTCTTTCTCGCGGAGCGACGCCGCCTTTTCGAACTCCTGGGCCTCCAGGTACATGTCCTTTTCCCGGATGACCCGCTCAAGCTCTTTCTCGATCTCCTTGATCTCGGGCGGTGGCGTCAGCGCCATGAGGCGCGTGCGCGACGATGCCTCGTCGATCACGTCGATGGCTTTGTCCGGGAGCTGGCGGTCCGTGATGTAGCGATCCGCGAGGTTCACGGCGGCGGTGATCGCGATGTCGGTGATCTTGACGCGGTGGTGCGCCTCGTACTTGTGGCGAAGGCCGCGGATGATCTCGATGGCCTCCGGCACGCTGGGAGCCTTGACGATGACGGGCTGGAAGCGCCGCTCGAGCGCACCGTCCTTCTCGATGTACTTGCGGTATTCGTCGAGCGTGGTGGCACCGATCGTCTGGATCTCACCGCGGGAGAGCGCCGGCTTCAGCATGTTGGAGGCGTCGATCGCCCCTTCCGCCGCACCCGCGCCGATGAGCGTATGCAACTCGTCGAGGAAGAGAACGACGTTCTCCGACTGCCGGATCTCCTTCATGACCGCCTTGAGCCGTTCCTCGAACTGCCCACGGTACTTCGTCCCGGCCACGAGGGCACCGAGATCGAGCTGCAGCAGGCGCTTGTTCAGGAGGACGTCGGGAACGTCGTGATTCACGATCTTCTGCGCGAGGCCTTCGACGATCGCCGTCTTGCCCACGCCGGGCTCGCCGATGAGGACCGGATTGTTCTTCGTCCGGCGGGCGAGGATCTGGATCACGCGCTCGATCTCCGACTCGCGCCCGATGACCGGATCGAGCTTGGTCTCGCGCGCGAGCTGCGTGAGGTCGCGGGCGAACTCGTCGAGCACAGGGGTCTGGGACCGCTTCTTCGGGCGGGGATAGTACTGATCGCCGAGGAGCGCCAGGGTCTCCTGTCGCACCTCGTCGAGCCGCGCCCCGAGCGATTCCAGGATCTTGGCCGCGATGGACTGGCCTTCCTTCATCAGTCCGAGCAGGAGATGCTCCGTGCCGATGTAGTTGTGGCCGAGCTGTCGGGCCTCTTCGATGCTCAATTCGAGCACCCGTTTGGCCTGGGGGGTGAATGGCACTTCACCGAACGTGAGCGTCTTCGGGAAGCCGGCGAGGGCCCGCTCGACCTCTGCCTTCACGGTCTCGAGCCGGAGTCCGAGGCGCTGGAGAACCGCGGTGGCGATGCCTTCGCCGTCGCGGATCAGACCAAGAAGGACGTGCTCGGTGCCAACGAAATCGTGCCGGAAACGGCCGGCCTCCTCGCGCGCCAAGATGATGACCCGCCGGGCTCGTTCAGTGAATCGTTCAAACACTGGTGTCCCCCGCCCCTTTCTCCTGCCGCTTCAGTGCCATTTTTGCTTCCCGGACGCCTAGTTGGACTCAGTATAGCCCGCCCTGAGGGAGGCTCGCCAGCGAATTTCACCAGGGGCCGTCAAGTGGCTGATTCGGCGGCTATCGGGAGTGCCCGTCCTTCGACCAGGCGATAGCCCCGTTCCGCCTTCCGCGCCAGGTCGGGATTGTGCGTCGCGATCAGGAACGCTATCCCCCGTTCCGCTTGAAAGCGCAGGAAGAGATCGTAGATGACCGCGCTCGTCTTCGGGTCGAGGTTGCCGGTCGGCTCGTCCGCGATGATGACCCGCGGTCCGTTCACGAGGGCGCGCGCGATGGCGACGCGCTGCTGCTCGCCCCCGGAGAGCTCGCCCGGGCGGTGCCGCAGGCGGTCGGCGAGCCCCACTTCGATGAGCGCTTCGGCCGCGCGCTCTCGCGCCTCGCGCATCGGGCGACGCGCGAGAAGGGCCGGAATCATCGCGTTCTCGACGGCGGACATCTCCCCGAGCAGGTTGTAGAACTGGAACACGAAGCCGACTTCGTGACGGCGGTACTGGACCAGCTCGGCTTCGGATCGCTCGAAAAGATCGGTCCCCGCGAATCGTACGGAGCCGCGCGATGGACGATCGAGCGCCCCGCACAGATGGAGCAGCGTCGACTTGCCCACGCCCGACGCGCCGACGAGGGCGACTACTTCGCCCGCGTTGACGTACATCGACACCCCGCGAAGGACGTGGACGACTTCGGGACCGCTCCGGTAGTCCTTCTCCACATCCTCGGTCTGCAGCAACGGACTATTCATTGCGGAGCACGTCGATGGGCGAGAGGGCGCCCGCACGCCGCGCTGGAATGATCGTCGCCAGCAACGAGAGCGCCAGCGTCGAGCCGATGATGAGGCCGAAGTCCCCGGTGCTCAGCTTCATCGGCAGATAGTCGATCTGATAGACGTCACCCGCCAGCCGGATCAGCTTGAACGTATTCTGCAGCCAGATCAGCGCCAGCCCGACCGTGCTGCCCGCCACGGTGCCCACGACGCCAATCGTCATGCCAACGGTGAAGAACACCGTCGTGATGCTCGGGTTCGAGGCGCCGATGGCCTTGAGGATGCCGATCTCCTTTCGCTTCTCAGTGACGAGCAGCACGAGGTGACCGATGATCGCGAACGCCGCCACCAGCACGATGATCGTCACGATCACGAAAAGGGCCAGCTTCTCGAGCTGGAGCGCGGCGAAGAAATTCCGGTTCATCTCCATCCAGTCTCGGGCCCAGTACGGGAACCCGAGCGTGCCCAACATCGCCCGGCCCACGCGCTTGGCGTCGAAGGGATCGACGAGCTTGACCTCGACGCCCGTCACGCCCTTGTCGAGCCCGGCGAACTCCTGGGCCGCGGGCAGGGCGAGATAGGCGAGCGACGAGTCGTACTCGAACATTCCGACCTCGACGGTTCCCGCCACGATGTAGCGCCGCATTCTCGGCACCATGCCGACCGCCGTGATGGCTCCCTGGGGGGAGATCACCGTCACGGGATCGCCCGCCGCGACGCCGAGCGTACGTGCGAGCTCCACGCCGAGAAGGATCGCGGCCTCACCGTCGGCCAGAGGCGCGAGGCTCCCCGCGCGTAACTGGCTGCGCACGTCGGCACGCATACCCGGCGCCGCGAGGTCGACGCCGCGCACGAGCCCGCCGTGCGTCGCGCCTCCTGCGGCGGTGAAGAGCGCTTGTTGCAGGACGAACGGCGTCGCCGTCCGCACACCCGCGACGCTCCGAATCCGCCCCGCCACCGCATCCGCGTCGGTGAGCGCCTTGCCGCCGGCCTGAAACACGAGCAAGTGCGGGTTCGCGGAGAGGATGCGATCGCGGATACCGTCCTGGAAGCCGGTCATTACGGCAAGCACCACGATAAGAGCGGCTACCCCGAGGAACACCCCACCCACGCCGATCCACACGAACAGCGAGAGCGCCCCCCGCTGCCCACGCGCACCAAGATAGCGAAGGCCGAGAAAGAGCTCGAACGGCAGACCACGCTTCATGCTTCGGGCGCCTCCGGCCGGAGATGCGGGAACAGGATGACTTCCCGGATCGACGGCTGATTCGCAAAGAGCATGACGAGGCGGTCGATCCCCACCCCCTCGCCGGCCGTCGGCGGCATGCCGTACTCGAGAGCGCGGATGTAGTCTTCATCGAGCCACTGCGCCTCCTCGTCACCGTGCGCGCGCGCGCCTTCCTGCTCCTCGAAGCGCTGTCGCTGCTCCGCCGGGTCGTTCAACTCCGTGTACGCGTTCGCGAGCTCGCGACGTCCGACGAAGAGCTCGAAACGGTCGACCAGGCGGGGATCGTCCTGCTTGCGCTTCGACAGGGGCGACAGCTCCACCGGGAAATCGGTAACGAACGTCGGCTGGATCAGCGTGGGTTCGACGAGCGCTTCGAACACGTCCTTCCAGATCTTGCTCCGCTCGGTCGTCCGCCCATCGACCTTAGCGCCTGCCTCGCCGAGAGCCGCGACGACCGCCGGGGCGGCGACGGCGGAGCGCAACGCTTCGAGCCCGGTGTCCGGCGTGACCGTCGAGCGCAACGCCTTGGAGAGGCCATCGAAGAATGGCAACCGCGTCCAGGGAGGCGCCAGGTCGATGCTTTCGTCGCTCCACCGCAGCTGGCGGGTGCCGAGGAGACGATCGGCAAGCCCGACGAACATCTCCTCCGTCAGCGTCATGAGGTCGTCGTAGTCCGCGTACGCCTGATAGAACTCCAGCATCGTGAACTCGGGGTTGTGCTGCGTCGACACCCCTTCGTTGCGGAAGCTCCGGTTGATCTCGTAGACGCGATCGAAGCCCCCCACGATCAGACGCTTGAGATAAAGCTCGGGCGCGATGCGAAGGTAGAGATCCATGTCGAGCGCGTTGTGGTGCGTGACGAAGGGCCGCGCGGTCGCCCCGCCGGGAATCGGCTGCATCATCGGCGTCTCCACCTCGATGAAGCCGCGCGCTTCGAGGAGGTCGCGGAGCGCCTTGATGATGCGCGAGCGCAACAGGAAGACCTGCCGCGTCTCCGGATTGACGACGAGATCGACGTAGCGCTGGCGGTAGCGCGTCTCGACGTCTTTGAGCCCGTGCCACTTCTCTGGCAAGGGCCGTAGGCGCTTGGCGAGGAAGCTCCACTCTTTCACCGTGAGCGTGATCTCGCCGGTGCGGGTCCGGAAGACTTCGCCGCTCGCGCCGATGTAGTCGCCGACGTCGATCTCCACGAACTGTGCGAAGTTCTCGAGCTGATCGGCGCGCGCATAGAGCTGCACCCGGCCCGTGTAGTCCATCAGGTGGGCGAAACAGGTCTTGCCGTGATGGCGCATGGCCATCACCCTCCCCGCGACGCGCACGGGCCCCACGGTGGTGAGGGTGGCTTCGTCGGCGGTGTCGAGACGCTCGTGCAGTGTGCCCGCCCAGTGCGTGACCTCGAAGCGCTGCCCGTAGGGGTCGATGCCGCGCGCGCGAAGCGCGTCACGCTTGGCGAGCGCCTGCTCGACCGGGCCGCCCTCGCCGCTCACGCGGCGCGCTCCCGCGCCCACAAAAGGTAGGCCTTGATGAAGGCGTCGAGGTCACCGTCCATCACGGCCTCCACGTTCCCGACTTCGAGACCGGTGCGATGGTCCTTGATGAGCTGGTAGGGATGGAACGTGTACGAGCGGATCTGACTGCCGAACGCGATCTCCTTCTTGTGTCCGGTCAGCACGGTCAGCTCCTCACGCTGCTTCTGCTCCGCGATCTCGTAGAGGCGCGCTTTCAAGATACGCAGGGCCGTGTCACGGTTGCGCAGCTGGGAGCGTTCGTTTTGGCACGACACGACGATGTTGGTGGGCAGGTGCGTGATCCGCACGGCCGAGTCCGCCGTGTTCACGCCCTGCCCGCCGGGCCCGGACGAACGAAACACGTCGATGCGGAGATCATCCTCCCGCACGTTCACCTCGACATCGTCGACCTCCGGCGCCACCGCCACCGAGGCGAAGCTCGTCTGCCTCCGCTTGGAGGCATCGAAGGGCGAGATGCGGACGAGACGATGCACGCCGGTCTCACCGCGTAGATAGCCGTACGCGTAGTCACCGGTGACTTCGATCGTGACCGACTTGATCCCCGCCTCTTCTCCGGGAAGCAGGTCGACGACTTCCGCCTTGAAGCCTGCCCGCTCGCACCAGCGCAGGTACATGCGCATCAGCATCTGCGCCCAGTCCTGCGACTCGGTGCCGCCGGCGCCGGGATGGATCGAGACGACCGCGGGCTTGGCATCGTGAGGGCCGGCGAGCATGACCTTCAGCTCGAACTCGTCGAGCGCACGCCGCAGGCTCGTGACGCCCTCGTCGATCTCGGCGTCGAGCGATCCGTCCGCCGCCTCGGCGGCGAGCTCGAGCAGGACGTCGAGGTCCTGCGCGCTGGCTGCGAGCTCGCGCGTGCGTGCGACGAGGCGTGAGAGCTCGGTGCGCTCGCGGATCAGCTCCTGTGCCCGGCGGTTGTCTTCCCAGAAAGCCGGCGCGCCCATCTCGGTGTCGAGGACGGCCAGACGCGCTTCCTTGCCGGGGATGTCAAAGATGCCCCCGAAGCTCGTCGGCCCGCCGAGCCAGTTCGGCGATCTCGCGCTTGAGCTCGCCGTGCATCACGCGCGAGCCGGCCGTAAACCGCACGCCGCCAGTGCCAGCGCCGTCACCGCCAGACCGAGATAGGCCAGCCAGTCGCCGAACCGCGTATAGAGTGTGGTGCGCGCACGCAATGGGACGGTCATGGTGACGATGTCGCGATCGTAGAGTCCGAGCCGACGCGTGATCTGTCCCGAGGGCAGAATGAACGCCGACACACCGGTGTTGGCGGAGCGGACGACGGTCGTGCGGTGCTCGACCGCCCGGAAGGCGTACATGGCGAGGTGCTGGAGCGGACCGCTGGTGCGACCGAACCATGCGTCATTGGTGATGTTCACGATCAGGCGCGCCCCATTCCTCACGAAGTCCCGTACCAACTCGGGAAAGATGCCTTCGTAGCAGATCACGACGCCGAACGGGGCTGGCGGACCCGGGAACACGACGATCCTCGAGCCGGGCTCCAATTCGGAAATGAACTCGGCCCAGCCGCGGACGAACCCGATTATTCCCGACAGCGGCACGTACTCGCCGAACGGTACAAGCTTGATCTTATCATAGCGCCCGGCGATGCCACGTTCCGTCAGCAGATACGCGCTGTTACGAATCACCATCGGCGTCGCGCCTTCCACGTCGATCGAGCCGACCACGAAGGCTGTGTGCAAGCTCGCGGCGAGCCCGCGGAGCACCGCCAGGAGCCCCTCGTCGCGCTCGAGCGGCGTCGGCGTGGACGTCTCGGGCCAGACGATGAGCGCTGGCGATCCGGAGGCCGCGCGTCGGCTGAGCGCGAGGTAAATCCCGAGTGTCGTGGCCGCGTGAGCAGGATCCCACTTGAGCGGCTGCTCGATCGACGGCTGCATCAGCGTGACGGCAATAGCCGGCGGTAGCGGGGGCTCGTTGAGACGAGAAATACCGAAGCCGAGCGTGCCGCCCAGGATCGCACCCGCAATGACGAACCCTGCGATCGCCTGCCGCCACGGCAGCACCACGGCGCCCGCCACGGCCGCGTTCACGACCAAAACGGTGAACGACACCGCGTACACACCGCCGATCTCGGCGATCTGGATCGCCGGCAGTCGCGCGTATTGCGAGTAACCGAGCAGCCCCCACGGGAACCCGCCGAAGAGGTGGCCGCGACCCCACTCCGCTGCCACCCACGCGAAGGGGGCGAGCCCGAGTGCCACCCACGGCGAGCGACTGCCCACCCACCCGACCGTCGCCATCACACCCGCGATCCAGAGGCCGCAGTAGGCGGCGAGCGCAATCGTCGGCAGCCACGTGAGCGGGAAAGGAATCGCGCTGAACGTGGTGAAGGTGAAGTTGAGCCACTGCAGAAGACCGAGGAAGAATGCGAAGCCGCCGAGCCATCCCCAGAAAAACCCACCGCGCGGCCCCATGAGGAGCGCGACGACGAGAATGGGCGCGACGGCGATCCACGCGACGCCGTCCCAATGCATGCGCGGAAACGCGAGCGCGAGCGCGCCTCCTGCACCTATGACTCCGACGGCGGTGGTGAGGCGCTCGCGCACCCCGGGCCTCCTCAGGCGCCCGCGGCCAGCCGGTCGGCGAGGAAGCGCGGCAGCCCGGCCGCTTCGATCTTCGCCCGCGCCGCCGTCACGTCGTACACCACCCGACGCACGTGGACATGCCGCGCCTCGACGTCCCAAAGCCCATAGGCGGCACGGGAATCGCCGTCGCGCGGCTGCCCCACGCTTCCCACGTTGACGATGTAGCGGCGCCCGGCGTCGAGTGTCACGTCGACGTCGCCACGCTCGTAGTCGGGTCCCGAGGAGCCCAGCGACCACATGGCCGGGACGTGCGAATGCCCGACGAAACACAGCCGGGTCGCGAAGGCTTCGAAGGCGGCAAAACCGTCCTCCGAAGTCACCAGGTACTCCCACTCCTCAGGATGGTGAGGTGAGGCGTGCACGAGGGTGGCGTCCTCCACTTCCGCCGCGAGCGGCAGCGCATCGAGATACGCGGCGCAGTCACTATTGACCTGCTCGCGGGTCCACTCCGCCGCGGCGCGCGCGTAGCGATTGAACCACGTGAGGTCGAGCCGGCCCGTCACGGCGCGCTCGTGGTTGCCGGCAACGACGGCGCGAGCCCGCGTGCCCACGAGATCGACGCAGGGGCCGGGGTCAGCACCGTACCCCACGACGTCTCCGAGGCACAGGATATCGTCAGCATGTCGGGCGGCGTCGGCTAACACGGCGCGAAGCGCCTCAAGGTTGCCGTGGATGTCCGAGAGAACCGCGTACCGCACGTCGGTGCGCGGCTACGACGCCGGCCGCAGCTCGCGATGGACGCGGTCGAGGATGCCGTTGACGAAGCGGCTGGACTCGCGGGTGCCGAACTTCTTGGCGATTTCGATGGCCTCGTTGATGACGACCTTGGGCGGCGTGTCGGCGCACCAGCCCAGCTCATAGACGGCGAGCCGGAGAATATTGCGATCCACGACGGCCATCCGGTCGAGCTCCCAGTGCTCGGTGCAGCGCGCGATGATCTCGTCGATTTTCGTCTGGCTCGTTTTCGTGCCGCGCACCATCTCGTCGGCGAACTCCCGCGCCTCGTCGTCGAGCGGATGGCGCTCCCAGAACTCTGCTGCGGATGGGGACGGATCACTCTCGCTCTGGAGATCGAGCTGATAGAGAAACTGGAGCGCGACCTCGCGAGCCTTCCGCCGCCGCGTCATTGAACTCGCGGGCTCCCGGGCTTTGCCCTCGGTCTGCGAAACTTTGCCAAGAACTGCGCCATCTCAAGCGCGGCTTCCGCCGCCTCGCTGCCCCGATTGGCCACGTCCCCGCCCGCCCTCGCCCACGCTTGCTCTTCGGTAAGAGCGGTGATGACGCCGAACGTCACCGGAATGCCGGTCGTCAGCGCAACCGACCGAATGCCGGCGGCGGCCTCACGCGCAACGTGCTCGTAGTGCGGTGTCTCGCCCCGGATGACGACGCCAACGCAGGCAATGCCCGCGTAGCGGCCGGACGCTGCGAGAGACTGCGCCGCCAGCGGAAGCTCGAACGAACCGGGAACCCAGTGCACATCCACCCCGTCCGCCGCGACCCCACGTGCGGCGTAGGCACGCACGGCGCCGTCGACCAGCTTCTTCACGATCGGCTCGTTGAACCGGGCGGCCACGATCGCGAAGCGCGCGCGGCGGTCGCGCGATCGACGGGAGCGGGGGGCTGGCGCGCGGCCCGCCATGAATCAGTCCGTGAGCGAGGAGAGCTGGTGACCGAGCTTGTCGCGCTTGGTGCTGAGATACTTGCGGTTGGTGTCGTTCGCCGGGATCTCGATCGGCACCTGCTCGACGATGGTGAGG
>JBGOTH010000005.1:0-19965 GCA_041476345.1 Methylomirabilia bacterium | reverse complement strand
GCGATCCCGCCGGGATCACGCTGAGCGTGCGCATGGGCCTCGCGGCCAAGCGCCCCGCCGCCGAGGTACTCGACGAGCTGAAGCGCCTGCGGGAGCACGGCGTGAGCCACGTGATCGTGGAGACGCGCGTGGCGAGCACCGAGGATATGACGCAACTGCTCGACCGCTTCGCGACCGAGGTGCGCGCGAAGCTTTAGCGCTGGGGTCAGCGGGGGCGTAGACCCACAACGATGGAACAAGCCGACATTCGCCTTTTCAATGCACCGATCAAGCTCTTCGACGTCCCCGACGATTCAAGACGTCGAGCGCTACATGGGATATTTACCGACTGTCTTCAACGACTACTACCACCGCTATTTGTGTCCGGCAACGCAAACGGCCACGAATTCAATGTCCGAACAGAGACCGGGCTCGGCATTCAACTTCGATTGCCTGCGCGGGCGCCATGCGACGCTTCGCTATTCTTCGGCTGGAATACCGACACACCGCCGGAGGGATTTGCTGACGTACTCGAGAACGTGATCCGCGAGATACGAGCTACATTAGACACGGGGCCAGTCGCGTTCGCCGCTCGCGCAGCCATGGATATCGGAACTAACAGAATTCTTGCTCTGCACCGGCTCTCCGAGGATGTTGCGCTGGCCGGCGCGGTGAAGACACACCGAATCGATCTCGCAACGGTTCACGAACACGGGAGCAACACTCTGAGTCGATATTCGCAGGACTTCCAAGCAGTTTTCCCGGTCACTGCAACATCGACAGCTGAAGCTGGTCTCATCGCGTCGCGCCCAGCAGCTGAGCTCGCGCTCTTTTTGACCGTTCTCCTTCGATATCCAATTTACCGAGGCCAGATTGCAGCTGCGCCGTCCGGGAACGTACTATCTGCTCTGCCAGACGGCTACGATCTACGAGATGGACTGCAGTTTGAAACGCACATAGTACGACCTGATCTGACGGATCATGATTCGATCTGGATGACGGATCAGCTGATCTATCCCGATCCGACTCCATATCCCGGCGATGCGACGCTACTGTTCCAAGTGCTTTCAGGCCTGACCGAAGAAAAGAAGCAGCGCTTCTTCTTGGCGGTCCATGCGTACCGCCTAGCCCTACGGTTGCTGATTCGGGAATTCCTTCGCGGCTTTCTGCCCGAACAGAGCTATTCGATCGCGTTGTTTCAAACCGCACTCGAAGCGTTAGCAAGTCCAAACGATCGGAATCACCTAATGTCCACAATACGGAAACGAACGCCCACCATCTTCGGTCACTACAGGGCCTCCCCGCTCGCCGATGCCGATCGACTACGGAATCCGGTATTACACAAAGGGCAGCTCTTCGGAGGCGAGATGGGCCCTGATCCTCACACTCAGATGCTGGCAGGTGCGCGTATCAACTCAGATGAGTTTTTCCGCAAAGAAGCAGCGAAAGCCGAGACAACAACAGCGGCAGTCATCATCGACTGGCTCTCACACGGCGGCGCGTAGCCCGCACCCCATGTGGATGGCGGACTGTGCACATCACTATCCGGTCCACATGGGTTCGCGAGGAGCGGCGGGAAGAACACCGAGAAGCTGGTTCCTCATGCCCGCTACGAGCATCGTGATCGCGAAGGCAAGCCGGACGAGCGGACTGGCGAGTCGTTCGGATTGGATCGACACCGTCCCCGTCGGGTCGAGGCCCCGTGGCCCCTCAGGCAATCCGTGGCCTGCAGTTCGGATTGCGGAGGGGCCACGGGGCCTCGACCCGACCGGGACTTTGCCGGTACGCTCAGGCGCCCGTCAGATCTTCGTCCCGGCTTTCGCCCAGTCGTCGAGGAACTTCTTGAGGCCGATGTCCGTCAGCGGATGCTTCAGGAGCGACTCGAGCACCGCGAACGGCATCGTGGCGACGTGCGCGCCGGCTTTCGCCGCGTCGATCACGTGGAGCGGGTTGCGGATCGACGCCGCGAGCACCTGCGTGGTGAAGCCGTAGTTCCGGTAGATCTGGCAGATGTCGCGGATGAGATCCATGCCGATCGCGCCGATGTCGTCGAGGCGGCCCAGGAACGGGCTGATGTAGGTCGCGCCCGCCTTCGCGGACAGCAGCGCCTGCGGCGCCGAGAAGCAGAGCGTCTGGTTCAGCTTGATGCCCTTGCCCGAGAGGTACTTCACCGCCTTCAGCCCGTCCTTCGTCATCGGGACCTTCACGATGGCGTTGGGCGCGATCTGCGCGAGCTCCTCGCCTTCCTTCACCATGCCTTCGAAGTCCGTCGCCACGACCTCCAGGCTCACGGGGCCCGGGCACACGGAGCAGATCTCCTCCACCAGCGGGCGGAAGGGCCTCTTCTCCTTGGCGATGAGCGAGGGGTTGGTGGTGACGCCGTCCACCACACCGAGGGCCATGCCCTCCTTGATCTCGGCCACGTTCGCGGAATCGAGGAAGATCTTCATGGACTCACCTCTTTCGTTGATCGGCCATCTCGAGACGAACTTGAGCGCCCGCGCGCACCTTTTTGAATATCGTCGGATCCCCGTCGATGCGTCCGAACACGTTGACGGCGCTCGCGGGGCGAATCTCGTCGCCGGTGCTCGCCGGCGTCCGCCCGAAGAAGACGCAGAACGCGCTGCCGGGCGGCCAATAGCCGAGATCGCCCATGCCGACGACTTCCTTCGGCGCCTCGGCGCCGATGGCGACGCCGATGTCGAAGTAGATCTCGTTGCCCCAGGTGCTGGCCTTCGCTTCGATCGGCAGCGCCTTCCAGACAGCATCCGCCGTGCGCGAGCCGTCCAGCGTGGCGGTGGCTGTCACCTCACCCGCGGTGATGCGGATCGTCCGCATACTCACTCCCACCCCCCACTACGATACACGCGAAGGGCGTCGTCGAGCGCAGCACGATCGGGGATCGCCGCCGTTCCCTCGCCTTCCACCGCCAGCGAGCCGGCGCACACGGCCGCGGCGGCGGCGTCCCACGCGTCCCCGTGGTCGTGGTAGTCGACGAGGAAGGCGGCGGCAAACACGTCGCCGGCGCCGGTCGCGTCCAGCTCGCGCGCCGGGCGCGCGGGGACCTCGTAGCGGTCGCCGTTCACGAACAGGAGCGCGCCCGCTTCGCCCGCGGTCAGCACGCCCACGGGAACGCGCTGAAAGAGCTCGATGGCGCCCGTGACGTCGGCGCCGACGTCCTCACGGCTGAGGAAGAGCGCCTGCAGCCGATCGAGCAGGAAGTCAGGGGGCACCCACGTCGCCGGCGTGATCGCGCCGTCGCGCCCGAGCCCGCGCAGCCATCCCTGCGCCGCCGCGCCCAGCGACGCCTCCCCGAACGCCGTCGCGAGGAGCGGATCGACCTCGTTCAGGACCGGCGCGAGCAGCACGATCGGCGCGTCGCTCCAATCCTCCGGCACGTCGGCGAGGCGGAGCGGGGCTGCCGCCTCGGAGACACGGAGCGTTCGCAGGCCCTCTTCCGTGCCGTGCTCGAAGGTTGTGGTCTGCGCCGCCTCGACGGTCACGACCTCGATCTGCGGCGGCAGGACGTCGAGAGGATACCCGGCGGCGTGACTGGTGAGGATGCCGACCGACAGACCGAGACGATGCGCGGTGACCGCCGCGTACAACGCCGCCCCGCCCGGCCGCACGGTATCGTCGAATCGATCGAGCGTGAGGTGCCCGACCACGACGAAGTCAGGCGCACTCATTTCTCATCCGCGCGCGAGCGAAGCGAGGCGCGGCGTGCTCCGCGCGAGCGAAGCGAGGCGCGTCCGAAGCGATGCCGTACACCGCGCTTACCGGAATCGCGAGAAGGGTCCAGATGCGAGGCGCCGACGAGCGACGACTGAGGCGTACTCCGAGTACGCCGCAGGGAGGAGCGAGGAGGCAACGAAGCAGATGGGCCCTTCTCGCGATTCCGCGTCACACCATGGTGAGGCCGCCGGAGATGGACAGTGTCTGTCCGGTGATGAACCCCGCGTCGTCGGACGCGAGAAAGACCACGGCCGGCGCGATGTCCTCCGGAACGCCGAGGCGGCCCCACGGGATCACGCGCTTGAGGCTCTCGGCGAGCTTCGGGCTCGCGGCGGCGAACTCGTTGCGGAACAGCGGCGTGTCGGACGGGCCGGGGCAGATGCAGTTGACGTTCACGTGATGCCGCGCGACCTCGCGCGCCACCGTCTTGGTCAGCGCGATGAGCCCGCCCTTGGCGGCGGAATACACGGCCTCGCCGGTCGAGCCGACGCGGCCGGCATCCGACGAGATCGTGACGATCTTGCCGTAGTCCTGCGCGATCATCTTGCGCAGCGCCGCGCGCATGCACGCGATCGGGCCCTTCAGATTGATCGCGAGGATCTTGTCCCAGAACGCAGGCGTCGTGTCCACGAACGGCATCGGCGTGTCCCACCCGGCGCAGTTGACGAGCACGTGGACACCGCCCCAGCGCGCCGCCACCTCGTCGACCATGCGATCGACGGCCGCCACGTCGGTGACGTCGACGCCGTGCGCGGCCGCGATGCCGCCCGCCTCTTCGATCGCGGCGACGGTGTCGCGCGCGCCCGCGGCGTTGAGATCCACGACGGCGACGCGCGCCCCCTCGCGCGCGCACGCCTCCGCGATGGCGCGGCCGATGCCGCTGGCACCCCCCGTGACGATGGTGGCCTTGTCCTTGAGCTTCATCCGAGCACCGTCTTCGCGATGATATCGCGCATGATCTCGCTGGTGCCGCCGCCGATCGTCATGAGCCGCGCGTCGCGCGCGAAGCGCTCCACGGCGTACTCGCGCATGTAGCCGTAGCCGCCGTGGAGCTGCACGCAGTCGTAGGCGACGCGATTCACCATCTCCGCGGTGAAGAGCTTCACCATCGAGATCTCGCGCACCGCGTCCTCGCCCGTCTGGAACTTCCGGCACGCCGCGTAGGTGAGCCAGCGGCCGGCTTCGACCATCGTCGCGAGGTCGGCGAGCTTGTGCCGGATCACCTGCTTGTCCGACAGCGGCCCGCCGAACGCCTGACGCTCTTTCACGTACGCGATCGTGTCTTCGAGCGCGCGGTCGGACATCGCCACCGCATGCAGGCCCGCCACCAGCCGCTCGCGCTGGAACACGCGCATCACCTCGTAGAAGCCCACGCCCTCGCGGCCGAGGAGATTCTCCGCCGGCACGCGCATGTCCTGGAAGCTCAGCTCCGCGGTGTCGGACGCGCGCATCCCCATCTTGTCGAGGGTGCGGCTCACCGTGAAGCCCGGCGTGTCGCGCTCGACGAGGAACATCGAGATCCCGCGATGCCGCTTGTCGTCGGTACCCGCTTCCACCCGCGCGGCGAGGAAGAACACGTCCGCGGTGGCGCCGTTCGTGATGAACATCTTCGAGCCGTCGACGACGTAGTGGCCGCCGTCGCGCACCGCGCGTGTCTTGATGGCGGCGACGTCGCTGCCCCCGCCCGGTTCCGTCACCGCGAGAGCCGTGAGCGTTTCACCACGACAGATCGCGGGGAGGTACTTCGCCTTCAACGCCTCACTGCCGGTCCAGTAGAGATGCGGCGACGCCATGTCGCAGTGGACACCGACAGCCATCGCGAACGAGCCCGACCGCGAGCGCGCGCACTCCTCGTGGAGGACGGCCGTCGTCAGCAGATCGGCGCCGCCGCCCCCGTACTTCTCGTCGTACTCGACGCCGAGGAGGCCCAGCTCGCCCATGCGCGGCCAGATCGACCGCGGGATCCGCCCCGCCTCTTCCCACGCCTCGACGTGCGGCGCGATCTCCTTCTCGACGAAGGACCGCACCGTCGCGCGAAACAGGTCGTGCTGCTCGTTGAAGATCCTCATGGCGCGCCTCCGGCCATGATACGCGCGGACGACCGACCAGCGACGTCGCTCATCGCATGCTCACCGGCACCGTGGGCGCGAATACCTTGTGCAGAACGGGGATATCGACGAACAGAAGAACGACGATCGCCGCCGCGCACGCCCCGACCGCGATCATCAGCGACGGCTCGCGATAGAGCTTCTCAGGCTGTCGCACGACACTGCACGGCCTGAACGCAAGGACCAGGGAGGTGGCCATGACGAGCGCGACGAGCGGAAACGAGCCGACGAGCTCGAGGCGATAGCGCATCGTGAATGCGCCGAAGAACAGCATGGCGGCGCTGGCATAGAACATCATGGACATCAGCAGCCGCGGTTCGTCGTAGAACGCGAAGGACCGGCGGTACGTGGCGGCGGCCGCCGTCCCGCCCGTGCTCAGATCTCGATATTCGGCGAACCGCTTCATCGCCATGAAGTACGCGCCGACCATCCAATAGCTCAGCAGCAACGAACCGGGAGGCAACGTCGCATTCGTCGCGATGAACCAACCGGCCATGAGTCGGAGCGGGTTGTTGACGGCCTCGGACAACACGTCGAGGTACGGCAGCTCCTTGCTGCGGATCGGGGGCAGGTTGTAGATGCCGCCCATCACCCACAAGGCGGCGAGCACGACGGCAAGTGCGCGGGAAATCTTCCAGGCGACCGCGAGGCCCGCCACCATGAGGACGAGCCATTGCAGGTACGCAAATGGCACGCTCACTTCGCCCGACGGAACAGGCCGCGCGCGTTTGGTCGGATGGTGGCGGTCGTGCGGCGCGTCCATCACTTCGTTGATGACGTAGTTGCTCGAGGCGATCAGGCACACGCTCGCCATGCCGACGAAGAACCGAAACGCGAGACGCTCCAGATCGGCCTTCGGGTCCAATGAGACCGCCGCCACGACCCCGGGAAGAACGCAGACATTCTTGACCCAATGGTCGACACGCGCGATTTTCAGATGACCGCGGAGCACGGTGGTGACTGCCCGGCTCATGCGGCGACGTCTTCCTTGCGCTGCAACCACACCAGGAAAGAGTCGCGCAGATTGACCGGGATCACGCACTCAGACAACTTCCCCGACCACCGTCCACGCTCGGCGCGCTCGAGCAAGCGCGAAATCGGCAGATAGACGGCGGCACGCGTCGCCAGGTAGCCGACCGGGAAGCGCCATCCCGCACGGGCACTCCGGACAACGGTCAGTCCCGCGGCATCGATCGCCCGGACGAGCGAACCGCGGCTGAAATACCCGACGTGCGCGAGGCGGAAATGCCACCACCGGCGACCCAGCAGACGCGCGGCCACGCTTCCGACATCGGGAGTCACCAGCACGAGTCTGCCGCCCGGCGCCAGCGCACCGGCAGCCGCTCCAAGCAGTTGAACCGGTGTCGCGACGTGCTCGATGACATCGACGAGAAACACAAGATCGAAGCGCCGGCCGAGAAGTGTGGGATGCGGGAAAGCCCCTTGCAAGAGCTCGACGCCATTGGATCGTCGGGCGGTCTCCACCAGCGAACGGCTGGGCTCGACTCCCACCGCCTCCAGACCGACCCGTCGGGCCTCGGCAACCAGCAGGCCTGTCGCGGCGCCGATATCCAGTGCGGAGCGCGCCGTCTCGTGGAATCGCTTGGTCATGGTCAGGAGGTGACGCATCTGCGATCGTCGGGCGTGCTGGCTCGCCTCGTACTCCGGATCGGCGAGCGCCTCGTACAACGCCGTAAGCGTTTCGAGCTCGGGACCCTCGGCGAAGATGAACGCACACACCTGACATTTGCGAAGCGCGAGCGTGGTGCCGTACCGATAGTCGGAGATACGAAGATCTTCGGGCTCGAGACGGCCGCTGATCCCTCGCCCCTTCCAGGAAACGGTGGACGGCGAAGCACACACCCAACAACGATCCGACGCATGCATTCAGGCTAGGTCGGCACGGGCTGCGTGGCCGAAGTCAGTCCCACGTGCGCTCGTCGGAGATCCTCTTCGCGTTCTCCGGGATCGTCCCCGCAGCGACGACGTCGACACTCCCCCGCAGCTTCATCACCTCACGGATCGCGCCCTCGAGCGTCTTCGACACGCCGGCGGCGTCGGAGCCGGGTACCAGCTCCACGCGGAGCGTGAGCGAGTCCTCGTGCCCCTGCCGCCCCACCACGATCTGGTAGCGCTGCACGCCCGGCGCGCGCGTGGCCACTTCGTCCGCCTGGCGCGGGTGGATGAACATGCCGCGCACCTTCGTCACTTCGTCCGCGCGACCGCGCCAGCCGAGCATCCGCGGCGACGTGCGCCCGCACGGGCACGGGGTGCCGTCGATGATCGTGAGGTCGCCCGTGCCGAAGCGCAGCATCGGATACGTGTGGTTGTTCACGGTGGCGACGATCTCGCCGATGGCGCCGCTCGGGAGCGGCTCGCCCGACTTCGGGTCACACACCTGGACGATCGCGTCCTCCACGAGGTGCATGCCCGACTTCTCCGGACACTCGTACGCGATGAGCCCGATGTCGGCGGTGCCGAATCCCTGGCGCGTGAAGATGCCGTAGTCCTCCTCGAACTGGCGGCGCAGCGATTCGGGCAGCGCCTCGGCGCCGACCTGCGCCACCTGGAACGGCACTCTGCCGACGCCCATCTCCTGCGCGCGCTTGAGGATCGTCATGAGGAAGCTCGGCGTGCCGACGTACCCGGTGGCACCGACCGCCGTCGCGACCGTCACCTGCGTGTCCGTGTTGCCGACGCCCGTCGGCACCACCGCGCACCCGATGAGGTTCAGCGCCTCGTCCATCTCGTGCGCCGCCGGCACGAGGTGATAGAGGAACGTGTCGATGACGACGTCGCCGGGGCGGAATCCGCCCGCGTAGAGACCCGTCTCCGCGTGCCACTCGGCGATCTCCGGTCCCATCGGCTCGAGGATCGGGCCCGGCGACACGAAGATCTTGCGGATCTTCGCCATCGGCACGGTGCAGAAGCCGCCGAACGGCGGATCGGCTTTTTGCAGATCGGGCATCTCGCTCTTCTTGATGACGGGCAGCCGCACGAGATCGTCGACGCCGCGGATCTCGGCGGGCCGCACGCGCGCGTGGTCGAGCCGGCGCCGCACGCCGGGCGCCTTCTCCCATGCGTGCTCGACGAGCCGGGCGAGCCAGCCCGCCTGGTACGCGGCCCGCGCCGCCGCGGACATCGTCTCCTTCTCTTTGTTCCAGTACCCCGATCGCCGATCGACCTTCTTCACGCTGTTCCCTCGGGTCGCGTTGTCAACCGCTTCGAGCGCGGGCTTCGCCCGCGCAATCCTAGGGGGAGGCAGGTCACCCACCGGGCGGAAGCCCGGTGAGTGACCGTCGGAAGGGGGGCGAAGCCCCCATCCGAGTTATTGCCCTACGATGTCGCCCTTCATCGGCGCGATCGCACTCACGAGCTCGGCCTTTTCCTTGGCGCCGACCTTGTACTGGTCGAGCGCCTTGCCGAGGTTCTCCACGGTGGCGTTCCACTCCGCCTCGGTGATCTTCATGCCCTTGTGCGTCGTCTTCATGTCCCGCCCCACGTAGGAGCAGGGCCCGCCGGTGGCGTCGCAGATCTGGTCCGAGAGGTTCGACTTGAACTTCTCGAGGTCAGGCGCCTTCATGCCCTTGAAGCGCGCGTTCACGCGAGGATCGGCGGCCATGTTGCCGGCGAAGGCCTCCACGACCGTCGAGATGCCTTCCCGTCCGCCGAGCCGCTTGTAGAGGGACGGCGCGGGCTCTCCCCCGCCCATCGTCGCGCATCCGTACAACCCGACCACGAACACCGCCGTCAACCCCCAACCCATCACTCTGCGCACCATGTGAGTCCTCCGTGTCTAGCTAAGCCAACGCTTGCGGCGCTTGTAGTGTTTGACGTCCCGATACGACTTACGCGCCCCGACCTCCGTGAGCCCGAGATAGAACTCCTTGATGTCGGCGTTCTCACGCAGCGACGACGCGTCGCCTTCGAGCACGATCCGGCCGTTCTCCATCACGTAGCCGCGGTCGGCGATGGCGAGTGCGAGCGCCGCGTTCTGCTCCACGAGGAGCACGGTGAGCTTCCGGTCCCGGTTCAGCCGCTGCACGATCTGAAAGATCTCCTCGACCAGCATGGGGGCGAGCCCGAGCGACGGCTCGTCGAGCAGGATCACGCGCGGATCCGACATGAGCGCGCGGCCGATGACGAGCATCTGCTGTTCGCCGCCCGAGAGGTAGCCCGCCTGCTGGTGCCGCCGCTCTTTGAGCCGCGGGAAATACTGGTAGACCTCCTCGATTCGCCGGTCGATGCTGCTGCGGTCCGCCACCGTGTGCGCGCCGGCGATCAGGTTTTCCTCGGCGGTGAGATGCTCGAACACGCGCCGGCCCTCGAAGACCTGCACGATGCCCCTCTGCACGACCTGGTGCGGGCGCAGATGGTCGATGCGCTGCCCCGCGAGCTCCACCGACCCTTTCGTGATGTCACCGCGCTCGGAGCGCAGGAGCCCCGAGATCGCCTTGAGCGTCGTCGTCTTCCCGGCGCCGTTGGCGCCGAGCAGCGTCGTGATCTTCCCTTCCCCGCACGTGATGGACACGCCTTTCAGCACGAGGATGACGCCGTCGTAAATGACCTCGACGTTGTTGAGCGTCAGCATGATCGATGCGACGAAGTAGTCGTAGGCGTCGCCGACGCCGGGCTCGGGCCCGGCGCCGGCAGCGCAACGCGACTACTTCTTCGCGCCCGACTCCTTGATGTGCTTCGCCACCACGTTCTGATAGGCGGCGAACCACTCGGTCTCCTTCACGAACTTGCCACCCTTCACCTGCCAGATCTGGACGAGGCCGCCACCTTCGTGGTCCTGCGGCGTGATCTTGAGCGGCGGCACGAGCCCGCCCAGGGTGAAGTTCGCGATCTTCTCGAAACCGGCCTTCGTGTCGACGCCGGTGATCTTGCCGTCCGGCTTCGCCTTGAGCGCGTTGCGGATGGCCTCGGTGTGGAGGGCCGCGATGAGCACTCCGCGGTTGTAGAAGACCGTGGAGGCCATGCCCTTCGGCGTCTCCTTGCCCTGCTTCTTGTACATGTCGCGGATCTCTTGCAGGACGGGGTAGTCGCTCCCCACGCCGGCGAACTGCATGGCGTGATAACCCTCGGCGACGCCGAATCCGCCCGCGCCGTCGATGTTGGCCTCCGCGGCGCCCCACACGAACGACACCACCTTGCGCAGCGGATAGCCGACCCGCTTGAACTCCTTGATCGACACCGAGGGCGCGCCTCCGAACAGGTGAGCGATCACGAAGTCCGCGTGGAAGCGCTGGGCGATGTCCAGCACCTGGGCGCCCATCTCCACGCCGGGGGGCGGAACCGCGAATGTCTTGAGCTGGAAGCCTTCGATCGCCGCGAGGTCCTCGATCACTTCGATCGGCTCCCGGCCGGCCGGGTTGTCATAGAAGATGTAGGCGATCTTCTTGCCCTTGAGGGAGCCTCCGAGCTGCTTCTTCACGAAGTCCACCGCGGCCGTGCCCTGGGACCAGTACGTGGCGGCGATGGGGAAGATGTAGGGATAGCGCACGCCGTCGGCGGCCGCCGCGCTCCCGAAGCCCGGCGACGTCCCGGGGATCCGGTCTTCCGTCAGCTTCGCCGCGAGGGCGTAGATGTGCGGCGTGCCGTAGACCGCGATCGTGACGGCGCCTTCCTTCTTGTGGCGCTCGTACGACTCGACCCCCGCCGGCACCTTGTACTCGTGGTCGATCTCGATGGCCTTGATCGGATGGCCTTCGACTCCGCCCTTCGAGTTGACGAGGGCGATGTAGTCGTGGAACGCCGGGCACAGGACCGTGCCGACGATTTGGGTCGGCCCGGTCCGATCGCACTGGACCCCGATCACGATGGGGGCCTTGGATTGGGCGTGGGACTGCGCGACGAGCAAACCGCCCGCCGCCAGTACCAGAGCGGTCACGATGGCCAGATAGCGCTTCATTGCTCTCTCCTTCCCGCGTACCTCAGTACGCGAACGGCCAGACGCGGAAGTAGCTTCGGATATTCCGCCACAGGCGGTTGAGGCCCTCGGGCTCGATGACCAGGAACGCGATGATGAGGGCCCCGAACAGCACGAGGCGGAGGTTGGGAATGAGGTTGAGGATCGTGGCTTGCGAGAAGAACACGCCGCCGAACGCCTCCATGGAGTAGCGGATGACGATGGGCAACAGCGTCACGAACATCGCCCCGAAGATGGAGCCGAGCACGGAGCCGAGGCCGCCGATGATGATCATCGCGAGGTAGTCGATCGACACGCCGATCTGGAACTGTTCGTAGTTCGCGATGCCGAGGAAGTACGTGTAGAGCACCCCGGCGGCCCCCGCGTAGAACGACGAGATGGCGAAGGCCAGGAGCTTGTAGCGGAAAATGTTGATGCCGATGATCTCGGCGGCGATGTCCTGGTCGCGGATGGCGATGAAGGCACGCCCGATGCGGCTGCGCATCAAATTCATCGTGCCCACGATCGCGACGACGACGAACACGAGCAGGAAGTAGTACATGGCCCGCTGGCTCGAGAGGACCCACGGCCCGATGCGCGGCTTCGCGACTTCGATCGACGCCTGCACCCCGCCGCTGATGAACGTCACGTGGTTGATCGTCCACTCGATGATGAGCTGGCCCGCCAGCGTGGCGATCGCGAGATAGAGCCCCTTGATGCGCAGCGAGGGAATCCCGACGATGGCGCCGACCAGCGCGGCCATGAGCCCGCCCGCGATCAGGTTGACCGGCCACGGCGAGTCCAGCCGGTTCGCGAAGTTCGCGGCCGTGTAGGCCCCGACCGACATGAACGCGCCGTGTCCGATGGAGACCTGCCCCGTGTACCCGACGAGGATGTTGAGGCCGAGCGCGCCGACGACCGCGATCCAGACGAGGTTGGCGACGGACAGGTAGTACTCGTGCAGCGTCAGCGGGATGACCAGGAAGAAGAGCACGGCCAGCACCGCCACCGTCCACTTGGCGATCGGCAGCGGGTAGAACGCCATGTCGGCTTCGTACGTCGTCTTCAGCACGCCGCACTCTCGATGGATCACGCGATCTCCCTTGCCGGCACACCGCGCGTGCCGACCATGTCGTCGAGGATGGTCCAGATGCGAGACGCCGAGCGAGGGCCGACTGAGGCGTACTCCGAGTACGCCGCAGGGAGCGCCCGAGGGAGGCAACGAAGCAGATGGGCCGTCATCGGCGACATGGTCACACGCGCTCGATGATGCGTTTGCCGAACATGCCGTAGGGCCGGATCATCAGCGCGACGATCATGAGGACGTAGGGCGCGAAGTCTTTCGTGCCGCCGCCCACGAACGGATCGACATACCCGGCCGCCATGTTCTCGACGATGCCCACGATCAAGCCGCCGACGATCGCCCCGGGAATCGAATCGAGCCCGCCGAGGATCACCACGGGGAACACTTTGAAGCCCACGAGCGCGAGGTTGATGTCGACGCCGAGCATGTTGCCCCAGAGAATGCCTCCGAGCGCGGAGACGATCCCGGTCATGGCCCACGCCAGCCCGAAGTACCGCTCGACGTCGATGCCCATGGCCATGGCGACCTGCTGGTTGTCGGCCACCGCGCGCATCGCGATGCCCTTGCGCGATTTGAGGAAAAAGTACCCGAACCCGGCCAGGAAGGCGAGGCTGATCCCGCCCCCCACGAGCTGGATCGGCGGAATGAACAGCGGGCCCAGGACGAAGGGCTCGTCGCTCAGCGGCAACGGCAGTGGCCGGGTGCCCTGGAAAATGACGTACGGTCCAACGCCGCGCAGAATCGATGCGAGCCCGATCGTCGCCATGACGACCGCGATGACGGGGCGGCCGATCAGCTTGCGCAGCATGACACGCTCGAGGGCGAAGCCGAACGCGACCATGCCGACGAGCGCCGCCATCACGGAGAGCCAGAGCGGGACCCCGATGACCGTGAGGCCGCCCACCACGACGAAGCCCGAGATCATCACGAACTCGCCCTGGGCGAAGTTCACGGCGTCGGTCGCCTTGTAGACGAGCACGAACCCGAGGGCGATCAGGGAATACATCAGCCCGATCAGCACGCCGTTGGACAGCAGGAGGAGCGTGAACTGCCACTCAAGCACGGGCGGCGGCTCCCGCCACGTCTTCGATCCGGATGCGCGACTGCACGGACGCGCTGCGTCCGTCTTCGTAGGTGATGGCGCTCGTCACCTCGACCTCGACGCCGCCGGCGTAGAAGGCGTCGATGACCGCCACGTACTTCTCCGCCACGTAGCCCCGCCGCACCTTGCGCGTGCGCGTCATCTCCGCGTCGTCCGCTTCGAGGTCCTTGGTGAGAAGCAGGAAACGCCGGATCTTCGTGGCATCCGGCAGCGTCTCGTTCGCCTTGCGGATCTCCTCCGCGATCAGCCTGCGGACTTCCGCTTTCTGGCTCAGGTCCATGTAGCTCGTATACGGGATCGAGCGCCGCTCCGCCCAGTTGCCGACAGTGTTGATGTCGATCGCGATCATGGTCGCCACGAAGGCCCGCTCGTGTCCGAACGCGACCGCCTCGCGAATGAACGGGCTGAACTTCAGCTTGTTCTCGATGAACTGCGGCGCGAACGGGGTGCCTTCCGCCAGCGCGCCGACGTCCTTCGCGCGGTCGATGATCACGAGGTGGCCGCGCGGATCCATGAACCCCGCGTCGCCCGTGTGGAACCATCCGTCGGCATCGATGACCTCGCGCGTCGCCTCGTCGTTCTTCAGGTAGCCGCGGAAGATCCCTCCGCTCCGCACGAGCACCTCGCCACGCTCGGCGATCTTCACCTCGATGCCCACGCACGGCCGGCCCGCCGTGTCGGGATTGGCCTCCGTGTTGGGCTGCACCGCGACCAGCCCGGTCGTCTCCGTGGAGCCGTAGACCTGCTTCAGGTTGACACCGATACCGCGGAAGAAGCGGAAGGTGTCGGGCCCGAGCGGCGCGCCGCCCGTCAGGGCCCAGCGCGCGCGCCCCAGGCCGAGCTGGTCACGCACGGGACCGTAGACGAAGAACTCGCCGAGCGCGTAGGCCAGGCGCAGCCCGAACGGCACGTGCTTGCCTTCGGATCTGAGGATCTCGACCTGCTCCGCGACGCTCTGGAACCGCTTGAACACGCTCCGCTTGAGGGCACCACCGTCGCCCGCGCGCACCTGCACGCTCGTCAGCATGTTCTCCCAGATGCGCGGCGGGGCCAGGATCAGGGTGGGCCCGAGCTCGCGCAGGTCGCGCTGCACCGTCTCCGGGCTCTCGGGGCAGTTGCAGGCGAAGCCGATGTAGAGGCTCATGATGAGCGTGTAGAACGCGTCCCCGACCCACGCCATCGGCAGATACGCCAGATAGTCGTCGTCGGGCCGGAAATCCTCCGACGCCGCGGCCATGCGCGCGGTCTCGAGGGCGTTGGCGTGCGTGAGCATCGCGCCCTTGGGAGTGCCCGTGGTCCCCGAGGTGTAGCAGACGAACGCGAGGTCGTCCGCGCGGCCCTTCTCGATCTCCTGCTCGAAGAGCGCCGGCTCCTTGGCCGCGCGCTCGCGGCCGAGCCCCTCGACGTCGGCGAACGACTTCAGCCGCTTGTCCCGGTAGGCCAGCATCCCGCGCGGATCGTCGTAGATCACCCAGCGGAGGGCGGGGAGCTGATCGCCCAGAGCCAGGACCTTGTCCACCTGCTCCTGGTCTTCCGCCACGATGATCGACACGTCGGCGTGGTTCCAGACGAAGGCGAGCTCTTTCGCGATCGAGTCCTGGTACACCGGCACCGATATCCCGCCCAGGCACTGCGCCGCCACCTGCGCCGCGTAGAGGCGCGGGCGGTTGTCGCCGATGACGGAGAGCGTGTCACCGCGCTTGAAGCCGAGGGCGACCAGCCCGAGCGCCAGATCACGCACGTGGTCGCAGTATACGGGCCACGTCCATGCTTGCCAGATGCCGCGATCCTTCTCACGCATGGCGGTGCGCCGGGGGAACTCGCGGGCGTTACGTAGTAGGTACCGGGGAAGTGTGCTCAGGTCAGCCATGCCGGACCTCGCTCGTTTTGGTCTCACCGAGATACGCTTTCACCACGGCCGAGTTGGCGCGCACCTCGTCGGGTTTGCCTTCGGCGATCTTCTGCCCCATGTCGAGCACCGCCACGCGATCGGAGATGTCCATCACCACCCCCATGTCGTGCTCGATGAGCACGATGGTCGTGCCCCACTCCTCGTTGACGTCGAGGATGAAGCGCGCCATGTCCTCCTTCTCTTCCTGGTTCATGCCGCCCATCGGCTCGTCGAGGAGCAACACCTTGGGATCGAGCGCGAGCGCGCGGCCGAGCTCGACGCGCTTCTGCAAGCCGTACGCGAGCGAGCCGGTCGGCCGCCGCCGGAGGTCCTGGATCTTCAGGAAGTCGATGAGATCCTCGACGCGCTTGCGATGCTCGACCTCTTCCTTCTGGGCGAGGCCCCAGTAGATGAAGGACGACAGGACGCCCGCCTTCATGAGGGGGTGCCGGCCGAGCATCAGGTTGTCGAGCACCGTCATCCCGCGGAAGAGCGCGATGTTCTGGAACGTCCGCGCGATGCGCAGCGCGGCGATCGCGCTCGGCGCGAGATGCGTGATGTCGCGTCCCTCGAACGTGATGCGGCCCCCGTCCGGATGGTAGAAGCCGCTGATCATGTTGAGGAGGGACGTCTTGCCCGCGCCGTTCGGCCCGATGACCGACATGATCTCGCCGCGCGGCACGTCCAGGCTCACCTTCGCGACGGCCTGGACGCCGCCGAACGACTTGGAGACGTCGTGGATCTCCAGCTGCGCGCTCACGAGCGGTCCCTCACGATAGCCACCTCTTGCGACGGCGGTAGTGTTTCACGTCCCGGTAGCTCTTCCGCTGCCCCACCCCTGACAGCCCCAGATAGAACTCCTTGATGTCCTCGTTGTCGCTGATCGTCTTCGCGTCGCCGTCGAGCACGATCCGGCCATTCTCCATCACATAGCCGGCTTTCGCATACTGAAGTGCGATGGTGGCGTTCTGCTCGGCGAGCAGCACCGCCACGCCCTCCTCGCGGTTGAGCCGGCTCACGACCTCGAAGATCTCGGCCACGAGCAGGGGCGCCAGCCCCATGGACGGCTCGTCGAGCAGCATCAGCTTCGGGCGCGCCATGAGGGCGCGGCCGATGGCCAGCATCTGCTGCTCGCCGCCCGAGATGTAGCCCGCGGCGACGGCGCGCCGGTGCGTGAGCCGGGGGAAGTAGCTGTAGACGCGGTCGAGGTGCGTCTTCGTGTCGTGGCCGTTCGGCCGCGTGTACGCCCCGGTCAAGAGATTCTCCTCCACCGTCAGGTGCTCGAACACGTGCCGCCCTTCCATGACCTGGACGACGCCATGCCGCACGATCTCGTCGGGCGGCAGGCGGTGGATCGGCAGGCCGGTGAATTCTACCGAGCCTTTGGTCACGGCGCCACGCTCGGTTCTGAGCAGGCCCGAGATGGCCTTGAGCGTGGTCGATTTGCCCGCCCCGTTGGCCCCGAGGAGGGCGACGATACCCCCCTCGGGGACCCGGAGCGAGACACCCTTCAACACGAGGATCACGTGATCGTAGATCACCTCGATGTTGTTGACCGACAGCAAGGCGTCCATGAATCGGCCTTACTTCTCCTTCGAGCAGTCCCGTGGCGTGTAGTTCAGCTTCTTGCCCTCTTCCACGGCCGCCGCTTCGATCTTCGGGCGGACGACATCCCGCATCGGCTGCACCCAGTCCGAGACGATGTTCCACTTCTTGCCGTCCCATTGCTGGATCAGCACGGGCCCGCTGCCCTCGTGATCCTCGCAGGAGACCTTGACGGGGTGCGTGAAGCCCTTCATGCCGAGCTTGTCGAGCGCAGCCTCGGTGAGGTTCAGGTTTTCGAAGCCCCACCGCACCTGTTCACCCGTGAGCACCTTGTTGCCGTACTTGCCCATGGCGGTGCGAATGGCCTCGGCGGAGAACATGGCATTCACGACACCGCGGTTGTAGAGCGGCGCGCCCATGTCCGTCTTCTTCCCCGCGCCCTTGTTCTTGTCGTAGACGAACTTGACGATGTCCGCGTGCACCTTGAAGTTGGTACCCGGCGCGTGGAAGGTGGCACCCTTGTAGCCCTTGGCGCCGTCGCCCGCGGGAACGACGTCCGAGTCGTTCGCCGACCACCAGTTGCCGATGAAGCGGTCCATCTTGAACCCGATGGCGCTGGCTTCCTTGATCGCGACCTGGTTCATGACGCCCCAGCCCGACATGAAGATCCAGTCGGGATTGAGCCGCCGCACCTGAAGCCACGTCGACTTCTGCTCCTGGCCCGGGTGGTCCACGGCGAGCAGGGTGAGCTCGAACTGGTACTTCTTCGCGAGCTCTTCGAGCGTCGGGTTCGCTTCCTTGCCGTAGGGGCTGTTGTGAAAGATGTGGGCGATCTTCTTGCCCTTCAGCTTCTCGAGCCCGCCTTCCTGCGTTCCGATGTAGCGGATGACCGCGGAGGCCTGGCTCCAGTAGTTGGTCGGCGCGCTGAAGACGTACGGGAACCAGCGCCCGTCGGACGCGGCACTCATGCCGTAGCCCATCGAGAACACCACGACCTTGTCGATGGGCGCCTTCGGGATCAGCTGGTAGGTGATCCCGGTCGAGTACGGATTCACGAGCACCGGGCTCTTGCCCTTCAGGCGCTCGTAGCACTCGACGCCCTGCTTCGTGTCGTACTGGGTCTCGCATTCTTCCCATGCGACCTTCACGCCGTTGATGCCGCCGTCGCGCTCGTTGAGCAGGCTGAAGTAGTCGACGAACCCGTTGGCGATCGGGATACCGCTCGGCGCGTACGGGCCGGTGCGGTACACGAGCAGCGGGATGAAGATCGTGCTGCTTTGCGCGAAGGCGGCCGTGACCAGCCCACCCGCGGCGAGGGCGAGCGCCAGCACGGCGACGATGACGTTCCTGACTCTCATACGTTGTCTCCTCTAACCTCTCTGTGTTAGTGCGGGAACGGCCACAGGCGCAGCTTCTCCTTGCCGATCTGCCACAGGCGCGCGAGGCCGTGCGGCTCCACGATCAGGAAGAAGATGATGAGCCCGCCGAACACCATCAGCTCGATCTGCTTCTGCAGCGCGACGGGCAGCAGGAGGCCCACCGCGTGGGGCGTGTTGGTGAGAAAGATCGGCACCAGCACGATGAACGCCGCGCCGAGAAACGAGCCGAGCACACTGCCCAGCCCGCCGATGATCACCATGAAGAGCACGAGGAAGGACAGCCCGATGTCGAACGCGAGCGTCTCCGCGCTGCCCAGATAGAGAAAGACGAACTCGGCCCCCGCGATCCCGCAGTAGAACGAGCTGATCGCGAAGGCGAGGAGCTTCGTCTTGAGCGGACGCACGCCGATGATCTCCGCGGCGATGTCGCGATCGCGGATGGCCATCCAGGAGCGTCCCACGCGCCCGCGCACGAGGTTCTTCGCGACCAGCGCGAAGACGGCGACGAACGCGAGCGCCACCACGTAGCGCGTGGGCGCCGCGGCCGTGGGACCGCTCACCGTGATCCCGAGCATGGTCCGGGTCGGCGCGGTGATGGTGCCCGACGAGGCGTAGTTCGTGAACCACGCGACCTTGTTGAAAAGCCAGATCAGGAAGAACTGCGCGGCGAGCGTGGCGACAGCGAGATAGAAGCCCTTGATGCGGAGGCTCGGAAGCCCGAAGACGACGCCGACCAGAGCGGCGATCACTCCGGAGAGCAGAAAGACAACGACGATGTTGAGCCACGGAAACGCAGTACTCAGTTTGAATGCGGAGTAGGCGCCCACGGCCATGAAGCCGCCGGTGCCGAGGGACAGCTGACCCGCATACCCGGTCAGGAGGTTGAGACCGATCGCCGCGAGCGCGTAGATCAGGAACGGGATGAGGATCGCCTGGAGCCAGTACTCGTCGGCGAATCGCGTGGGCAGGACGAACGCCGCCACCACCGCGAGCGCGACGACGACCCGGTCCTGGACGATCGGAAAGATCGCCTGGTCGCCGGCGTAGCTCGTTTTGAACTGCCCCGCCTCGCGATAGATCACTTCACACGCGCTCGATGATCTTTTCGCCGAAGAGGCCCTGGGGGCGGATCAGGAGGAAGGCGAGGGCGAGCACGTAGGCGAACCAGTTCTCGATCGCGCCGCCGACGAGCGGGCCCCAGTAGACCTCGCCCACCTTCTCCCCGACCCCG
>JBGOTH010000004.1:0-21588 GCA_041476345.1 Methylomirabilia bacterium | reverse complement strand
TCCCACCACTCACCGGAAATTCGCCACGGCCCCGCTTGCTGCATGACGCGATAGAGCTTGCCGTTCCATCGCACGCTCGCCGGCGTTTCCCCATCTCGCTCGACGTCGATCTGCCGTGGCGGCCGCAGTCTTCGGAGCGCGAGAACCCCGCGCTGAGCGCTGGCGGGGGCGCGTTCGGGGCCGGGGCCGTCGCCACGGCCCGCGGCAATCTGACGTCGGGAGGAGTCGGAGGCTCCTCCCGACAGGGCCTTGTCCGCGGGCCGTGGCGACGGCCCCGGCCCCGAACGCGCCCCCACCGGCGCTCGCCGTGTGATGTCGGGCTCGAACCGCTGCAGCGTCACCGCGTCCGGGCGATGCGAATCCACGACGTGCGGCGCGCCGACGGACGCAGGGCCGACAAGCGCGGCCAGGCGCGTCAGCACGGTCGCGAGTACGCGGATCGCCGGCATCGTCGGTTGCCAGAGACCGCCCTGGCCCGCAAGGGTCCGTACCGGATGCGCGGTCACCGAGATTCCGGTGACCGCGGACGGTGGAGGATGGGCTTCGAGATCCAATCGGACCAGGCTCAGCATCGCGCGCGCGTCGGCGAGCGGATGCGCGAGCGCGACGCGGCGCTGATGATGCTCGCCCGAGCCGAGGCGCAGATCGACGTCGAGCACGTCGGCGGCGCGATGGCCGGCCACGAGCCGCGTCGTCAGCCGGTCGAGCACGGGGGTCAGCACCGCCGCCAACGCATCCAGTGTCTCGATCTCCCAGTCGAGGCCCTGGGCTTCCTGATAGAACGCCGGTGGCGTGTACGCGCGGAACGGCTCGCGGTCGAGGCCGCAGGCGAGGTCGTGCAGACGAAGACCGGCGGCGCCGAGACGGACACCGAGTCCCGCGCGCGGGAGCGCAGCCAATTCCCCGAGCGTGCGCACGCCCCAGCGACCGAGCATCCCCGCGGTTGCCACATCCGGCGCGAGCAGAGCGAGGGGCGCGCCGGCGAGCGCCTCACGCTCGCGTCCGCGCGGCACGACGGTCAGCGCCGGCCCCAACCTTGCGGCCACCCACGCCGCCGCGCGGCTCTCCGCCAGCCCTACCGTCGCCATGAATCCGACCGCGCGCGCTTCGCGCAGGAGCCGACGGCCCACCGCGGTCGCATCGCCCACGAGGCGCTCGAGTCCCGTCGCGTCGACGTGGACCCGCCCGGCGCCGGCGTCCTCGACACGCGGCGAAACGGCGAGCACGGCGTCGAGGAGTGCATAGCACGCCGTCGCCTGCGCTTCGTCCGCGAGCGCGCGGCTCGTGAGGTCGGGACAGCACGTGCGCGCCTCCGACTCGGTCATCGACGGCCGCACTCCCAGTGCGCGCGCGGTGGCGTTGACCTCCAGGACCCGCGTGACCGGGGGAGCGCCGGTCACCACGGCCAGCGGACGCTCACGAAGATCCGGCTCCACTCGCTCCACCGCCGCCGCCACGAAGTAGGGCACGATGACGCAGGCAAAGGCGCTCACGCGCACCACCAGTCGCAGTCCGCGGGGCGAGGGACCGGCGCGGTGCGTGCGCGCACCACGCTGACGCGCGCACGCAGCCGCGCGAGCCGCGTGGCCGACCGCGCGGGCCCGGTCCAGTCGACGCCTGTTTGCGCGGTCTCCACGGCGAGGGCGGCGCCGGCGCCGGCGATGCGCCGCGACGACAGGACGACCAGCGCGACCCGCGAGCGACGCACGGCCATCCGAAGTCGGAACGCCGCGCCGAGCGAGAGGTGCGGCGCGAGCTCTCCGACATCCAGTCCCACCACGGCAAAGCCCGGACAGCGTGCGAGGAGATCGGCCGCTCGCAGGGCAACCTCGCGCCGCCGCCCGCAGCGGACCCACAAGAGCCGCCCGAGCTCGATGCCGGCGCGCGCGGCGCCGTCGGGATCGAACGCGTCGTCGGTATCGACGAGCGCCGCGGCCGCGCCGGCGCGCGTCGCGCGACGCAGCGCCTCCATCAGCAGGCTCGTGCGACCGGAGGACAGTCGCCCGACGATCTCGGTGATCTCACCCGCACGCACGAGCGTATCGATCCTCACGCGGATAAGCTATTCACATGTTTAGTATCTAGCAAGACCAACATCTGGGGGCAGGAGCCGAGGCCCCCCACTACCTGGCCTGGTTAGACGGAGGATTCGGTGGGAATCGACGCCATGGGCGCCGGCGCGTAGAACGAGGACTCGCCCGCTCCGCGCAGGCAGTCGCGAGTGAACTCGATCAGGTGGTGACTCACCACCGCGATGTGGATGATCTGCTCGATCTTCCCGGATTTCAGCGCGGGCCACGCCATCTTCCAGAACGTCCGGCGATAGTGTCCGCGGATGCCGATCCGCCAGACGATCCGCGCGAGCAGGCCCAGCCCCATCAGCATGTTCTCGCGGGACTCGCGAGCCGCGCTTCTCGGGTAGTCCAAGCGGTTCGGATACGTCACGCGCTGCTGGTGCGCGAAGCGCGCGTACAACTCGGCAGGCTCGTACGCCGTCGCGATGCAGCGACGCCACATCTCGAGCACGGTGTCGTACGGCATGAGGAAGTCGACGTTCGACTCACGCCCCCCGTCCTCGACCAGTCGTCCGGCGGTCTCGAGCCGCTGCCACAGCGGCGTCTTCGGCAGCGCGTAGAGGACGTTGATGGTCAACACGGGGATCGCGGACGCGCGCACGAACTCGACGATGCGACCGGCGGTGCCGGCGTCGTCGGTGTCGAGGCCCAGGATGATGCCGGAGACGACCTCCAGGCCGTGCGCGTTGATGCGTTCCACCGCCTCGATGAGCGGCAGGCGGAGATTCTGATCCTTCGACATCGCGCGGAGAGCGTGCGGCTCCGGCGTCTCGATGCCGCAAAACACGGTAATGAAGCCCGCTTCACGCATCATGGCGAGGAGCCGATCGTTCTTGGCGATGTTGAGCGTGGCCTCGCAGGCGAATCGGAGCGGATACTGGTTGCGCCGCTGCCACTCGACGAGATGGGGCAGGAGCTCCTGCGCCGCCTTCTGGTTCCCGATGAAGTTGTCGTCGACGAAGTAGACCGACGTCGCGCCGGCCGCCGCGATCACGTCCAGCTCGTCGAGGACCTGGGCGGCCGTCTTCAACCGCGGATTGCGCCCGTAGAGCGCGGGGATGTCACAAAACTCACACGCGTACGGACAGCCGCTCGAGAACTGGATGTTCGCGATGAAGTACTCGCGGATCCGAATCATCTCGTACGCGGGGCGCGGAAAGTCGGGCAGATCGACGCGGTGCGCCGTCTCGAACCGGAGCTGCTCGGCCGGGCGCCCGGCCTGGCGATCGAGGTACTCGATGATCCGGTCGGTGGCGTCACCCAGCTCCCCGACGTGGAGAATGTCGGCGGTCGGATAGTACTCGGGGCAGCCGGACACCGACGGGCCGCCGACGACCACCGGCCGGCCGTGCACATGCGCGCGCCGGATGATGTCGTCGATGTACGGCCGCTGGATGTGCATCCCGGACGTGAGCACGGCATCGGCCCAACGGAAGTCCGCATCGGTGGCGTCTTTGGAGTTCTCGTCGATGAAGCGCACGTCCCACGAGGCCGGCAGGTACGCCGCGACGACGAGCAGGCCTTGCGGCGGCATGAACGCGCGCACGCGCCCGCCGAACAGCGGGTACGAATGCTGGAACGTCCCGAACGATTTTGCATACCGCGGGAAGACGCACAAGATCTTGCGGGCGTGAGTAGGAACGTAAGGAGTGCGCATATCGGTGGCTGATTCGCAGTTTATCCTATTCGTCTAGAATGAGGCACTCGGGAGGATTCCGATGGACGTCAAGAGTGCGAAGGCGATCGTGACCGGCGGTGCGTCCGGCCTCGGACGCGCGACCGCGGCCCGTCTCGTGGCCGCCGGAGGGCGCGTGGCGCTGCTCGACCGCCCCGCGTCCGCGGGGGCGGACGTCGCGCGCGACATGGGCGTGCGCGCCGCGTTCACGCCGGCGGACGTCACGAGCGCGGACGACGTGGCAGTGGCCCTCGCCAGGGCATGCGCGCACCTCGGCGGGGTCAACATCCTCGTGAACTGCGCGGGCATCGGGACCGCGATGAAGACCGTCGGCAAGTCGGGCCCGGCGAAGCTCGAGGCGTTCACGCGGGTGATCCAGGTGAACCTCATCGGCACGTTCAACTGTATCCGCCTGGTGGCCGCCGAGATGGCCAAGGAGACTCCCGGGGCCGATGGCGAGCGTGGCGTCGTCATCAACACCGCCTCCGTCGCCGCCTTCGACGGCCAGATCGGACAGGCGGCGTACTCGGCCTCCAAGGGCGGCATCGTCGGCATGACGCTGCCGATCGCGCGCGATCTCGCCGAGCTCGGCATCCGCGTGATGACGATCGCACCGGGGATCTTCGAGACCCCTCTCCTCGGCACCCTGCCGGAGTCCGTGCGCACCTCGCTGGCGAAGCAGGTGCCGTTTCCGCATCGGCTCGGGCAGCCCGAGGAATACGCGGCGCTCGCGCTTCACATCATCGAAAACCAGATGCTGAACGGAGAGACGATCCGTCTCGACGGCGCCATCCGGATGCAGCCCCGCTGAGGCGCACCAAGCGCAGCCGGACGGTCTTCGAAGCCGAGTCGCCGTTCGTCGGCAGGGTGCGCGTGATCGAAGACCATCGCGAGCGGCGGCTCCTCGTGCACGGGGAAACCCTCTCCGCGTATCCCATCAACGGGGACTGGTCGCGGCTCGAGCGCGAATACTGGTGGCACGCGCTCGTGGAAGTGCCGCTGCCGCGACGGCCACGCGCGCTGCTCGTCGGGCTCGGCGGCGGCACGCAACTCCACCTCCTGCGCCGGCTCACGCGGCCACGCGCCATCGCCGCCATCGAGCGCGATCCCGTGATCCTGCGGGCCGCGAACGAATGGTTCGGGCTGCGCGACATCCCCGGCATCGAATACCACTGCACCGACGCCGAGACGGCCGCGGCGAGCCTGGCGGCGGCCCGCCGGCGCTTCGACTTCGTGATGGAGGACGTCGACTACGGCGACGGCGGGGAGCGTTCGCTCCCGCTCTTGCGGACGCTCAGCCGGATCGTGGCACCCGGCGGTGTCCTCGTCGCCAACCGTCATCGGCGCCGGGAAGCCGCGGTGGTCATGAAGGCCCTGCGGCCGTTCTTCCTCGACGTGCACGAGCGCCGCATCCAGCGCGAGGGCGAGAACGTGCTGGTCGTGGCCGCCCGCCGCCGGGGCTAGGCAGTCGGCAGCTTCTTGAAGCGGAGGCGGTGCGGCTGCTCGGCGTCCGCGCCGAGCCGGCGCCTGCGGTCGGCCTCGTAGTCGGCGTAGTTGCCTTCGAACCACTCCACGCGCCCCTCGTCCTCGAAGGCGAGGATGTGCGTGGCGATGCGGTCGAGGAACCACCGGTCATGACTGATGATGACCGCGCAGCCCACGAACTCGAGCAGGCCGTCCTCGAGCGCCCGCAACGTATCGACGTCGAGGTCGTTGGTCGGCTCGTCCAGGAGCAGCAGATTGGCGCCGCTCTTGAGGGTCATGGCGAGGTGGAGCCGGTTCCGCTCACCGCCGGAGAGCTCCCCGACCCGCTGCTGCTGATCGGTACCCTTGAAGTTGAACGACGCGACGTACGCGCGCGACGGCACGCTGCGCCCGCCGATGTCGAGGATGTCGGCGCCGCCGGAGATCGCCTCCCACACCGTCTTCTTCGCGTCGAGCGACTCGCGACTCTGGTCGACGTAAGCCAGCGTCACCGTGTCGCCCACGCGTAGCGTGCCGCGGTCAGGCTTCTCCTGCCCCGCGATCATCCGGAACAGCGTGGTCTTGCCGGCGCCGTTCGGCCCGATCACGCCGACGATGCCGCCCCGGGGCAGTTTGAACGAGAGGTCGTCGATGAGCAGGCGGTCGCCATAGCCTTTCGTGACGTGGTCCGCCTCCACGACGATGTCGCCGAGCCGCGGTCCCGGCGGAATCGCGATCTCGAGCTTCGCCGCCCGCTGCTCGAACGACTCGTTCAGGAGCGCGTCGTACGCCTGCAGGCGCGCCTTGCTCTTGGCCTGGCGCGCGCGCGGCGACATCTGCACCCACTCGAGCTCGCGGGCGAGCGTGCGCTCGCGCGCGGCGTCCGCCTTCTCCTCCTGCGCGAGGCGCTTCTGCTTCTGCTCGAGCCACGAAGAGTAGTTGCCCTGCCACGGGATCCCGGCGCCGCGGTCCAGCTCGAGAATCCACTTGGCCACGTTGTCGAGGAAGTAGCGGTCGTGCGTGATGGCGACGACGGTGCCGGGATAGTCGTGGAGGAAGCGCTCGAGCCACGCCACCGACTCCGCGTCGAGATGGTTCGTGGGCTCGTCGAGCAGCAGCATGTCGGGCTTCGCGAGCAGCAGGCGGCAGAGGGCGACGCGCCGGCGCTCGCCCCCGGAGATCTTCGTCACGTCCGCGTCGCCGGCGGGCACGCGGAGCGCGTCCATGGCCAGCTCGACCGTGCGATCGAGGTCCCAGGCGTTCACGGCGTCGATCTTGTCCTGGAGCTGCGCCTGCTCCTCGAGGAGCTTCTCCATCGCGGCGGGCTTCAGGTCCTCGCCGAGCTTCATGCTGACGTCCTCGAACCGCGTGAGGATCGCGCGCGTCTCGGCGACGCCCTCCTCCACGTTGCCGCGAACGTCCTTCGCCGGGTCGAGCACCGGCTCCTGCGGCAGATAGCCGACACGAAGACCGTCGGCCGGCCGCGCCTCGCCGAGAAAGTCATCGTCGGCACCGGCCATGATCTTGAGCAGCGTCGACTTGCCGGCGCCGTTCGCGCCGAGCACGCCGATCTTCGCCCCGTGATAGAAGGACAGATAGATGCCGCGCAGGATCTCCCGCTTGGGCGGGACGATCTTGCGCAGGTCTTTCATCATGAACGCGTACTCACCTGCCATTACGAAGCTCCTTTAATCTCGACAACCTCGACAACGCGAGGGCGATGAGAACGGTCCAGATGCGAGGCGGCGAGGAGCGGCCCGACTGAGGCGTAGGCCGCCTACGCCGCAGGGAGGGCCCGACGAGGCAACGAAGCAGATGGGCCGTTATCATCGCCCGAGCCGATCAGTCGTCGGTGCTCGGGCATCATGCAGAGGTCCTGGACGACGTCGATGCCGGCCCGCGCGAGCTCGGCCGCCGCCCCGTCGTGCCGGATCCCGAGCTGAAACCACACCGCGCGCGGCCGCCACGGGAGCGCCAGGATCTCGCGCGCGTGACCCGGCAGAAACTCCGGCCGCCGGAACACGTCGATCACGTCGACGGGACCGGGAAGCTCCGCGAGCGCGCCGACGACCGTCTCGCCGAGAATGCTCCGGCCGGCCAGAACCGGATTCACCGGGATGATGCGATACCCCCGCGCCTGCAGATACGCCGGCACGTAGTTGGCCGGCTCGCGCGCCCCGTCCTTGGCGCCCAGCACGGCGACCGTCTTCGCCTCGCGCAGGATGCGCGTGAGCCCGGCGTCGTCGTCGATCAGGTGCGCACGCATCTCCGGCATCCTCTCACGCCCCCGTGATCGCCGCGAGAACCTCGCCGCCGAACGCCTCGACGCGCCAGCGGCGAACGCCTTCGACCCGCGTCAGCGCGTCGGCGTCACGTGGTCCCGCTTCGGCGACAGTGCCGATGAGCCGATTCGGCAGCAGCACGCCGGGCTCGAGCCCGAAGCGCGTCGTGGCTTCGGCGCGCCACACGCGCAACGCGTCGATGCGGCGTCGCACTACCGCCGGCACGTTGGGCCGGGGCCGGCGCTCGAGCACCGGCAGCGCGTCGTCGGGCACCGCGAGGCCCCGCGCAATCGCCCCCAGCACCTCGTCACTCCAGCGCGCGATCACGCGCGGGGTCATGCCGGCGATCTCGGCCAGCTTCTCGCGGTCGAGGGGCGCCGCCACCGCGAGGCGCACGAGGACGTCGTCGTTGAACACCTTGAAAGGGGGGCGGTCGAGGCGAAGGGCGAGCGTCTCGCGGAGCTCGTGGAGCTGGCGCAGCATCGCGAGACCGCGCGGGGCCAGATCGCGCGCGCCTTTCAGTCCGGCGTAGGCCGCGGGATCGGCGACGCGCTCCGCCACGGGCTGCGCGGCGAGCGCGGCACACTCCTCCTCCACCCAGGCGAGGCGTCCGATCCGCGCGAGCTCCTCCATCAACCGGACTTTCAACCGCAAGAGATGCTCCACATCGCCGACGGCGTAGCGGAGCTGCGAGTCCGAGAGCGGACGTTCCGACCAGTCGTCCTTCTGTCGTGAAGGCGGGAGGTCGACTGCGAGGTACGTGGTGAGCAGAACGTCGAGCCCCAGCGCAGGCGCGCCGAGGAACCGCGCGGCCACGGACGTGTCGAACACGCGCGCGAACGTGAGGCCGTGGCGGCGCTTCAGGTCGACGAGGTCGTTGTCGCCGGCGTGAAGGACCGTCGTCGTGCGCGGATCGCTGAAGATGGCGCCGAGCGGCCCCAGGTCCTCCACCCCGAGCGGATCCACGAGCCACGCGTCGCCCTGCGGGCCTGCAAGCTGCACGAGGGAAAGACGCGCCGGATAGTGATGCAGGCTGTCGCCTTCGGTATCGACGGCGACCTCGGCAGCCCCCCAGAGACGACGCACGAGAGTCGCGAGCCCGTCGGCGGTCCCGACCCAGACCGGCCCCGTCAACTCGACGACGTCTTCCTCTCGAGGACCGCACGCTCGATCCGCTGGAAGCGGCGGCGGATCGGGTCGAGCGCCTCGAGATGCGTGATCACGTAGAGGCGGTTCGCCAAGATGGCCGACAGGACCATCTCCGCAACGGCCTCGGGCGCGAGGGTATCGCCGTCGAGGGCCATACCCTCGGTGACCGGCGGGCCCGTCTCGTTCTTGAGATGCGCAGGGCGATTGCGATCGGACGAGCGAATGCGCGTGGCGACCCCCATCGGGCACAACACGGAGACGCCGATCCCATGGGGCGCGAGGTCCTTGACGAGCGTTTCCGACAGGCCGACGACCGCGTACTTCGTCGTGTTGTAGATGCCGAGGCCGCGCGTCGCGACCAGCCCCGCCATCGAGGCGGTGTTGACGATGTGACCGTGCCGGCCGCTCGCGATCATGCGGGGCAGGAACGCTTCGAGGCCGTGGATCACGCCCCAGAGGTTGACGCCGAGCGCCCACTGCCAGTCGCGATGCGTCGCCGCTTCGAGGCCGCCCCAGAGCGCGACGCCGGCGTTGTTGCAGAGCACGTCCACGGCGCCGAGCTCATCGAAGACGCGGTTGGCGAGCGCCTGGACCTGCGCGAGATCCGTCACGTCGGTGCGGACGGCGATCGCGGTGCCGCCGCGGGCGCGGACGGCCGCGGCGGCCTCGACGGCGGCGGTCTCGTCGATGTCCGCCACGACGACCCGCGCGCGCTCGCGTGCGAACGTCTCGACGAGCGCGCGGCCGATTCCGCTGCCGCCGCCCGTGACGACGGCAACGCGGTCGTGCAATGAGTCCACAAATCCTCCTCGGCAGGACGCGTGAGAGAAGCAGCCGCAGCCGTCATTAAGGTATCCGGGCTCGTGGCGCCGGTCAACGCGCGAGGGCCCGCGCGGGCGCCGTTATCGGGGCGTCAGCGTGGCGCGACCGGCGGCGGAATCAATCATGACGGTGAAGGAATCGAGCACGTCGCGGCCGAGGAGGCCGTCGAGCGGACCGAGTCCGGCGTCGTGAACGATGAGCGACAGCGGACCGATGCGGGCCCCGCCGACATCCAGCAGCGGCACGGTCACCATGGACGCGAACGCGCTTCCCGTCACGCCGAGGACTTGCACCGCCGCACTCCCGGAGACGACCATCCGCGCGTAGCCGGCACGCGCGACAGCCGCCGGCGACACCAGCGTGCGGTCGGCCCCGGTGTCGAGAAGCAGCGCCATCGGCACGCCGTTGAGCCGCGCGGTGACGACGATCGGGTCGCCGGGCGTGAACTCCACCACGGTGCCGCTGGGAAGGTCGCGCGGCACCTCGACCCGCGCCGGCGGCGCCTCAGGTGGGGTCAGCGGGATGTCGTCAGGGCGGTACTGCGGCGGCATCGACCACGGATCGGCCGTGTAGTAGGTGGTGCCGTCTTCGTCCGTCCAACTGTAGACCTGCGCGGCCGCCGGCGACGCGGTCGCGAGTACGACGAGGATGGCGGCGAGGGCGCTCACGCGTGACACGCGTGTACTGTAGCGCACCCGACACGGCCTATGCGACGACGTTTCGAGCTCGCAGCCCGGCGAGCGCGGCGGTGTCGTAGCCGAGGGCCGCGAGAATCTCGTCGGTGTGCTGCCCGCGCACCGGGGCAGGCATTCGCACGCCGACCTTCATGTTCGAGAATTTTACGGGCGTGCTGACGACGGGAATCTCGCCGAGCACCGGGTGCATCACCCGATCGACCATTCCACGCGCCGCCGTCTGCGGGTCGTTCATCACCTGGTCGACGGTATTCACGGGCGTGGCGGGAACACCCGCCTCCTCCAGCAGCTTGAGCAACGGTTCGCGCGGCCGCGTGCTGATCGTCTTTTCGAGGATGTCCTCGAGCTCCACACGGTGCTTCACGCGGTCGACGTTCGTCGCGAAGCGAGGATCCGCCGCCAGCTCCGCGAGCCCGAGGGCGGGCGCCAGCCGGCCCCAGAAGCGATCGTTCGCGGCCGCGATGAAGATCCACTGCCCGTCGCCGCACTTGAAGTTCCGGTAGGGCGAGAGCGAAGGGTGCCCGGAGCCAAGCGCTTTCGGGATCGTGCCCGTGAGCACGTAGCCTTCGGCGTGGAACGCGAGCAGGCTCACGGCGGTCTCGAGCAGCGAGCCATCGACCCGCTGGCCGACCCCGGTTCTTTCCCGATGCAGCAGCGCGTTAACGACGCCGAACGCCGTGAGCATGCCGGTGGACAGATCGAGGAACGACACGCCCGCGCGCACGGGCTGCCCGCCCGGCTCGCCGGTGATCGACATGATCCCGCTGAAGGCCTGCATGAGCGCTTCGTAGCCCGCGCTGTCCTTGCGCGGGCCCGTGCGTCCGAACGCGGAGACGGAGCAATAGACGAGGCGCGGATTGATCGCGGCCAGCACGTCGTAGCCGAGCCCGAACGACTCCATCGTGCCCGTGCGGAAGTTTTCGATGAGCACATCCGCGCCCGCCACCAGCTTCTTCACGATCTCGACGCCCTCTTTCGACTTGAGATCGAGCGTCATGCCGCGCTTGTTGCGGTTGAACAGCAGATAGGCGGCGGACTCGCCGTCCTTGTGGGGCGGCCACGTGTGCGATTCGTCGACGTCGGTGACGCCTTCCACCTTGATCACATCCGCGCCCATGTCCGCGAGCAGGGCGCCGCACCAGGGGCCGGCGATGACGCGCGAGAGGTCGACGACGCGAATGCCTTCGAGAGACCGGGTGGGTTGGATCATGACGCCAAGGATAGCGCACCCGTGCCGTATCACCGATTCGATAGAATGCGATGGAGCCATGGCACAGACGCGCGCGCTCACGTATCGGGACTACGCGGCGCTGCCCGACGACGGGCGGCGCTACGAGCTGCACGACGGCGAGCTCTCCGTGACGCCGGCGCCCGGAGTCAGGCATCAGGACGCGTGTGGCCGCCTCTACGCCGCGCTCCTCTCCCACGTGGACGCGCAGGGCGGAGGGAGGGTGCTGATCGCGCCCGTCGACGTCATCCTGAGCGATACGACGATCGTGCAGCCCGACATCGTCTATGTCGCGCGGGATCGTCTCGAACGGCTCGTTGAACGGGGGGTCGAGGGAGCGCCCACGCTCGCTATCGAAGCGCTTTCGCCGTCGAGCATTCGGATCGACCGGGAGAGGAAGATGCAGCTCTACGCGCGGCACGGCCTCCCGTTCTATTGGATCGTCGATCCGCCCGGGCGCACGATCGAGGTGTACGCGCTCACGTCGGGGCGGTACGACCTGCGCGCGCGTGTCGAGAACGACGAGCCGCTGCGCGCCGACCCCTTCCCCGAGCTCGCGATCCGGACCGCGTCGCTCTGGGTCTGAGCGCGGCGGCTGTTACTATGGTTGGGATGAGTAGTCTTCGCGATGCGCTGACCGGGCGAATCCTCGTTCTCGACGGCGCGATGGGGACGATGATCCAGGCCGCGAACCTCTCCGCCGACGATTTCGGGGGCGCGAGCCTCGAAGGCTGCAACGAGCACCTCAACCTGACGCGGCCCGACGTCATCAAGGGCATCCACGCCGCGTACTTCGACGCCGGCGCCGATTGCGTGTCCACCAACACGTTCGGCTGCGCGCCGTACGTGCTCGGCGAATACGGTCTCGCCGACCGCGCGTACGACATCTCGAAGGCCGCGGCGATGATCGCGAGGACAACCGTTGACGGCCATGGGCCGTCAAGGTCCGACAGATTCGTCATCGGCGCCATGGGGCCGGGCACGCGCTCGATCTCCGTGACACGCAACGTCACCTTTCACGAGGTGATGGACGGCTACGAGATCCAGGCGGCGGGACTGATCGCGGGCGGCGCCGACGCCCTGCTTCTCGAGACGCAACAGGACACGCTCAACGTGAAGGCGGCCGCGATCGGGTTGCGCAAGGCCATGCGCGCCGCCGGCGTGGAGCTGCCCTTGATGGTGAGCGGCACGATCGAGCCCATGGGAACGATGCTGGCCGGCCAGGGGGTGGAGGCGCTCTACGTCGCCCTCGAGCACCTCGATCTCTTCGCGATCGGCCTCAACTGCGCGACGGGTCCCGAGTTCATGACGGACCACCTGCGGTCGCTCGCCGCCCTGTCGACGCGGTTCGTGAGCGTGTACCCGAACGCCGGACTCCCCGACGAGCGCGGGCAGTACGGCGAAACGCCGCAGAGCCTCGCGTTCAAGATGACGCGCTTCGTCGACGAAGGCTGGGTCAACCTGATCGGCGGCTGCTGCGGGACGACGCCGGCCCACATCCACGCCCTCGCCGGCCTCGCGCGCGGCCGGTCTCCGCGCGTGCCCGCGGCTGCCGAGCCCCAGGCGGTGAGCGGGATCGAGGTCTTCTACCCCGCGGACGACAATCGCCCGCTCTTCGTCGGCGAGCGCACCAACGTCATCGGCTCGCGGCGGTTCAAGACGCTCATCGTGAACGAGCAGTTCGAGGAGGCCGCGGAGATCGGGCGCGCGCAGGTCAAGAACAGCGCCCAGGTGCTGGATGTGTGCCTGGCGAATCCGGACCGCGACGAGGCCGCCGACGTCGACCGGTTCATGGCCATCGTGACCCGCAAGGTCAAGGTGCCGCTCATGATCGACTCCACCGACGCCGCCGTGATCGAGCTGGCGCTGCGCCACTGTCAGGGCAAGGCGATCGTCAACTCCATCAACCTGGAGGACGGCGAGGAACGCTTCGAGAAGGTCGTGCCGCTCCTCCGGACGTACGGCGGCGCCGTCGTCGTGGGCTGCATCGACGAGGACAAGCAGCAGGGCATGGCCGTCACGCGCCAGCGCAAGCTCGCCGTCGCCGAGCGCTCGTACGAGCTGCTCACGAAGAAATACGGAGTGCCTGCGCGCGATCTGATCTTCGACGCGCTCGTCTTCCCCGTCGGGACGGGCGACGCCAACTACGTCGGCTCGGCCGTCGAGACGATCGAAGGCATCCGCGCGATCAAGCAGCGCTTCCCCGAGTGCAAGACGATCCTCGGCATCTCGAACGTCTCCTTCGGGTTGCCCGCGGCCGGCCGCGAGGTGCTCAACTCCGTGTTCCTGTACCACGCGACCAAGGCCGGCCTCGACTACGCGATCGTGAACACCGAGGGCCTGCAGCGCTACCCGTCCATCCCCGAAGAAGAAAGGCGGCTCGCCGAAGACCTCATTTTTGTCAGGGGTGAGGATCCCGTGGCGGCCTTCGCCGCCTGCTTCCGCGAGCGGAAGAAGGCGCCGCCGGCCGCGAGCACGCTCACCGTCGACGAGCGTCTCGCGCGCTACATCGTGGAAGGCTCGCGCGACGGGCTGATCGAAGATTTAGAGCTCAAGCGCAAGGACGCCGGCGCGCTCGAGATCATCAACGGGCCGCTCATGAAAGGCATGGACGAGGTGGGCCGGTTGTTCAACGACAACCAGCTCATCGTGGCCGAGGTGCTGCAGTCCGCGGAAGCGATGAAGGCGGCGGTCGCGCACCTCGAGCAGTTCATGGAGAAGAACGAGTCGTCGACGCGCGCCACGATGGTGCTGGCCACCGTGAAAGGCGACGTCCACGACATCGGCAAGAACCTCGTCGAGATCATCCTCGGCAACAACGGCTACCGGATCATCAACCTCGGCATCAAGGTGCCGCCCGAAGAGCTGATCGCGGCGTACCGGACCCACAAACCGGACGCGTTCGGACTTTCGGGCTTGTTGGTCAAATCCGCTCAGCAAATGGTGGTAACCGCGCAGGACCTCAAGGCGGCCGGGATCGACATCCCGCTCTTCGTGGGCGGTGCCGCGTTGACGAAGAAGTTCACGGCCACGCGCATCGCGGCGGAGTACGGCGGCGCCACGCTCTACGCGAAGGACGCGATGGACGGGCTCGATCTCGCCAACCAGCTCTTCTCACCGCTCACGCGCGATGCGCTACTCGAGCGGCTCCGCGCGGACCAGGCGGCGCTGAGCGCGGGCATCGAAAGCCCGGCCGCGCGTCCCACCGCCGCACCGGTCGTCGTGGCACCGCGGCTGCCGAAGGTCGATCCGCCGCGGCCGCCGGATCTGGAGCCGCACGTCCTGCGCGACGTGCCGCTCGCGCACGTCTACCCGTACCTGAATCTCCAGATGCTCTACGGCAAGCACCTCGGACTCCGCGGGGTCGTGACTCGGCTTCTGGAGGAAGGTGACGCGAAGGCGCGCGAGCTCGAAGGCGTGATCGAGACACTGAAGCGCGAGGCGGTGGCCGACGGGCTCGTGCACGCGCACGGGCTCTACCAGTGGTTCCGCGCGCGCGCCGCCGGCGACACGCTGATCCTCTTGGCGCCGGCCGGCAGCGAGGCCGCGCGCTTCACCTTCCCGCGCCAGCCCGGCGGCGAGCGGCTCTGCCTCGCGGACTACGTGCGCGATGACCGGGACGACTGGGTGGCGCTCTTCACGGTCACGTGCGGCGAAGGCGTGCGCGACCGCGCCCAGGCGTGGAAGGAGCGCGGCGACTATCTCCGGTCCCACGTGTTGCAGGCCCTCGCCATCGAGTGCGCGGAGGCCTTCGCCGAGATGCTGCACGCACGCCTCAGAACCCAGTGGGGATTCCCCGATTCGCCGGAGTTGTCGATCGACGACAAGCTGAAGGCGCGCTACCGCGGCCTGCGCGTCTCCTTCGGATACCCGGCGTGCCCCGAGCTCGCGGACCAGGCGACGCTCTGGCGGCTGCTCCAACCCGAGCGCATCGGCATCCATCTCACCGAGGGATTCATGATGGATCCCGAGGCGTCCGTCTCCGCGCTCGTCTTCCACCACCCCTCAGCCAAGTACTTCAAGGCCTCCGGGTAGCTCTCCGGCGCGGGCGGGGCGTGACCCCTTCCACGAGCGGTCGAAGACGGGCGAGCTCGCTTTCGATGCGCGTCAGGCTATCGGCGAGCGCACGCTGACGCGACGGCCTCGTGGCGAGGTAGCCGGACTCGGCAAGGGCGATGAAGCCGTCGGCGATGGCATCCGCGTCCCACGCCCCGGCCGGGTCGTACCACTGGTAGAGCCAGTTCACCATGCCGAGGAGCGCGAACACGAGCAGCCTCGGATTCGCGGTACGCATGGAGCGGTTACGCACGCCCGCCTGGACGATCGCACGGACGCTACGGTCGTAGCGCGCCTTGCGCCGGCGGATCGCGCGGCCGAGCCGGGGCGGCAGGTTCGTCTCTTCGCTGAAGAAGACCGCGAGGAACGACCGCTCCGCGATGACGGCGCCGACGTGGAAGCGGATGACGCGGCGGAGCTGCTCGGCGGGCTTGTCCCCGCTCGTACGGATGGCCGTGAGGTCTCGCTCGAACAGCGACATCGCGCGGTGGAAGATCGCCGCGAGCAGCTCTTCCTTCGAGCGGAAATAGCCGTAGAGCGTCGGCTTGGAAACGCCGACCGTTCGCGCGATCGCTTCCAGCGTGGTCGCGCGGTACCCCCGCTGCCGGAACAAGTCGGCGGCCGCCGTCATGATGCCGGCGCGAAGGATTTCGTGGCGCGGCCCGGAGCGGGGCCCCATGTTCAGTGGTGGCACGTGACGCAGTCGAGCGGGGCGTGAGCGCCGTTGGCGTTCTCGGCCCGATGGCAATCGACGCACCACCCCATCGTGAGCGGCGGCGGCGGCGGCCGGAGCCCGATCAGCCGCTTGAGATCGTTCGTGATCCGCGGTCCCGTCTCCGCACCGACGACGCGCATGCGCTCGACGCGGCCGTGGCAGCGCTGGCACTCGACGCCGGCGCGCACGTGCGCCTTGTGGGTGAAGTCCGTGAACTCCGGGACCTTGAACACGCGCACCCACGGGATCGCCGCGCCGCGCTGTGCGTACCCGTGAATCTTCTTGATCTCCGGGTTGTCCTGCGCGCCGATGATCTTGTGGCAGCCGAGGCACCGGTCGACCGACGGGATGCCCGCGTACGGGGACCGCCGCGCGTCGGCGTGGCAATACTGGCACGCGATGCCGAAGGATCCCGCGTGGATCACGTGATTGAAAAGAATCGGCTGGCGCGGCGCGCCTTCGACGCGCACGAGCGAGCCCGTCTCGCCGGGACGCCACGGCGGCGTGGCGAGCGAGCGCACGTAGGCGACGACCTGCGCCGTCTGCGCCTCGCTGAGGAACTTTTCGAACGGCGGCATCGTCGGCGCGAGGCCCTCGGCCGGCCCGCCGTGACGGATCACGGTAACCAGGAACTCGTCGGGCAGCGCGTTCATGAGGCGCCCGTCACTGAGATCGGCAGGCTTGGTGGCAAAGGCGGTCGCGGAGGATCCGTCGCCCCGTCCCCCCGGACCGTGGCACGCCGCGCACTGTCGATCGAACAGGTTCTTCCCGGCCTCTATGTCACGCGAGGACGGCGGCGCCGGGATGGCGCCGGGGCGGAGCGCGATGAAGAGAACGGCGGCCGTCGCCGCAACGAGGGCGAGACCGCCGGCGATGACTGACCGGCGCAGCGACTACTCCTTGATCATCTTCTCCCGGCGCTTCAGGTAGCCGTGGCGGACGGCGCTGTACATGTCGATCACGCTCTCCTCGAAGCCCTGGAAGAGCTCGAGATTGAGCGACCGGTCGTTGACCGTTTCCTCGACCTTCATGACGAGGCGCGTCCAGAAGAACGGTACGAAGTACGAGAGCGGATCCATGGCGCCGTCGACGGCCTTGCCGATGCCGTCACGGACGGTCAGCGGCTCGAGGAACGGCAGGATGAGGTACGGACCGGCCCCGGCGCCGTAGAAGCCCAGCGTCTGCCCGAAGTCCTCCCGACTCTTTTCGATCCCCTCGATCTTCGCCACGTCGAACAGCCCGCCGATGCCGATCGTGCTGTTGAAGAGGAAGCGTCCGAACTCCCGCATCGCGCCGTCGAACTTGCCCTGGAAGAGGCTGTTCATCAGCCGCGGCACGAACTGGATATTGTCGAAGCCGTTCGAGACCATCACCTGCACGCGGTCGGGAATGACCGTGTTGTAGGCCGTGGCCGCCGGCTTGAGGATGTAGCGGTCGAGCCGGCGGTTGAACTCGAACATGGGCTCGTTGAACGACTCCCAGGGGTCGTACTCCTCTTCGATCGCGTCGCCTGGAGCGGCCGATGGCGTGGAGCTGTCCTGGGTACCGGTCTGCGCGAGCAGCAGCGCGGGGAGAGACGGCGCTTCGGCCGCGGCGTCGAGCTTGTAGTCGGCAACGGCGAGGACGCGCGGTGCGGTGTCGTCGACGGCAGTGATGTCGGTGGCGCCGGTGGCCGCGTCGGCGGACGTACGATCATCGGTCTGATGATCGAGCGTCGCATGGAACGGGGTGAGCGCGGTCGCGCAGCCCCCAAATACGACAGCAAGCGCTGCCACGAAGACCACGAACATCAGCGAACGGGACACGGCAGCCTCCTCCTGAGCGCAACTGTCCCCCGGATGTCGGGGCCGTCGCAACACTATATCCAATCTGGAGAGGGGTTGCGGGGAATTTCAGGCCCCGGCGCGTTGTCCCGGCCCGATGGACGGCGTATGGTGGGAGGCATCCGATCCGCCCAAGGAGTGACGATGCCGCGAGGTCGCGGAAAAGAGTTCTGGTGCACCGTGGTATCGGAGACGGTGACGATCCGGTTGAAACGACCCGGCGGCTTCGGGCGCCCGCAGGAATATTTCGTCCAGTGCAACCAGACGGATTGTCAGTACGTCGAGGAGAACAAGCCGCCCTGCCCGCTGCACGCCGGGATGTTCGCCGAGGAGATCCGCGCCGCCGAAGAGTCACGTGCCGCGCGGCGCGACGAGCCCTGAGCGGAGATCAACGCGACCGGGGCGGCTGCAGGACTACGGTGGTAAGCGTTCCGAGGTAGGTCTGCGCGACTCGTTGAACATCGGCCGCCGTGACGGCGTCCACCGCGCGACGATACCGCACCGGATATTCGAGACCCACCCCTTCGACCGTGTAGAAGCCGAGATACCACGCCTGCCGCTCGTTGGTGCGCCGATCCATCTCGTAGCGCCCGAGGAGATAGTTCTTGGCGCGCCGCAGCTCCTCGTCACCGACCTGCTCCATGCGGATCCGCTGGATCTCCTGGCGCAGCCCCTCCTCGGCTTTCGCGGCGTTCTCGGGCGCGGTGCCAAGGTACAGGATGAGCGCGCCCGGCGCTCGCACCGGCTCGTAGAAGGACGTGGCCGTGTAGGCAAGCCCGCGGCGGTCGCGCAGCTCGACGAAGAGACGACCCGCCATGCCGCCACCGAGCACCGTGCTGAGGACCTTCACCGCCGCGTGGTCGGGTTGCTCGAGGTCGGGCGCGATCGCGCCGACGACGATCTGCGTCTGCTGCGCTGCCTGCTCGATCACGATCCGCCGGCCCGCGGGCACGGGTGCCGGAAGTACGGGATCCGCTCCGGCGGCGCCACCGGGCATGCCGCCGAAGAGCCGGCGCGCCTCGGCCATGACGTCGGCACCGACGACCTGGCCGCTCACGGTGAGCACCATGCGTTCGGGACGGTAGTAGGCCTGATAGTGCGCGACGAGCGCGGCATGGTCGATCCGCGCCAGCGACGCCACGGTGCCCAGCGCCGGGATCGAGTACGGATGCGACCCATAGAGCGCGGCGTAAAGCTCGTCGAACACGCGCGACGGGGCGCTGTCGCGGCGGCGCTGGATCCGGCTCAGGAGCCAATCGCGCTCCGTCGCCACCTCGTCGGGCGCGAGCTTCGGCGTGAGCGCGAGCTCCGCGGTCAACCCGAGCAACGGCTTCCAGAATCGCGCGAGCGCGGACGAGCGGATCTCGGAATAGTCGATGTCGCCCGACGCGCTGATCTTGCCGCCCATCGCGGCGACTTCCTCGGCGAGCTGGGCGCCGCTGCGCTTCGTCGTCCCCTTCACCATCACCGCGTGCAGGAAGTTCGAGGTGCCGGCCCGGTCCGGTTGCTCCCAGCGCGTCCCCACCTTCACCATGAGCTCGAGGGCGACCACGGGGGCCAGCGGGTTCTCGCGCACGATGACCGTGAAGCCGTTGGCGAGGCGCTCGGTACGCGGTCCCTGCGCCCACGCGGGCGCGACCGCGAGGATCGCGGCGACGACGGCGGCGAGCGCGAGCGCGCGCCTCATCGCGTCCCTCCGCCCGGCAGGAAGCGCACGCGCGCGTAGTTGTCGTCCCCGAGATACTTCCGGGCCGCGGCCTGGATCTCGGCGCCGGTCACGGTTCGCAAGCGCTCGAGGTACTTCAGCTCGTCGTCGAGCGTCCACGTCGTCTCGCCCTGGCCGTAGTCGCGCGCGAGGCCTTCCGCCGTCTCGATGTCGAAAGCGTAGTGCGATTCCGCGGTGATGATCGCGCGCTCCCGCTCGGCTTCGGTCACGCCCTCGTCGCGGACGCGCCGGATCACCTCGCGGATGGAGGCCTCCGCGCGGTCGAGGTTGGCGGGCTCGAGGCGCGCGGTGACGCTCACGAGGCCCGCCAGCTGCGACGGAACGTAGTTCGAGTCGACGGAGAAGACGAGACGATCGCGCTCCCGCACGGCCACGTTGAGGCGCGAGCTCGGGGAGTCGCCGAGGATGTAGGTCAGGAGGTCGACCGCGTACGTGTCGGCGTCGCTCGTGGACGCGCCCCTCCAGCCGAGCGCCAGGAACGCCTGTTGCTCGGGCCGCGGGACGTCGGCGCGGCGTCCGCCGGTGAGCGCCGGCGACGGCTCGAGCGTGGGACGCGTCACCTTGCCACCCGGCAGCTTGCCGAGCGTCGCGTCGACGGCGGCGCGGACCTCCGCATAGCTCACGGCGCCGATGACGACCAGGACCATGTTCCGCGGCACGTAGTACTTCTTGTAGTACGCGTTGAGCGGCGCACGCGTCAGCGCTTCGATCTTGTCGTGGGTACCGAGGATGGGCCGCCCGTAGGGGTGCGGCGAGTACGCGAGCTCGCTGAGACGCCGGCCCGCGAACTTCTCCGTGTCGTCCTCGACGAGGCGCATCTCCTCGAACACCACGGCCTTCTCCGAGTCGATCTCCGCCGGCGGGAAGCTCGCGTTCACGCCGATGTCGGCGAGCAGCTCGATCCCCTCGCGCAGCGAGCGGGCGGGCAGGACGACGTCGAAGTGCGTGTAGTCGTACGACGTGAACGCGTTGCTCGATCCGCCGAGACCCTCGATGAGCGTGTCGATGGAGCCAGGCGGTCGTGTCGGCGTGCCCTTGAAGAGCATGTGCTCGAGGTAGTGCGAGAGCCCGAGCTCGCCGGCACTCTCGTCGCGGCCGCCCACGCGCACCCAGAGCTGCAGCGCGACGACATCCGCGGCGCGGTGCTCCTGCGTGATGAGCACGAGGCCGTTGGGGAGGACGTCGCGGCGCGGAGTCGTCGCCGCCGGCGTGGGGGCGCTCTGCAGCGTGGCGCAGCCGCCGAGGATCAGGCCGGCGAGCGCGAGTCCTGCGAACCGGGTGCGCATCGCGCTAGAGCCTAGCATGGCGCGCGCGTCGGTGCAGGGCATCGACCACGCGAACGCCCAGGAGCACGGCCAGCACGGCGACGTAGATCCACGGCATGCGCACGCCCACTTTGGCCAGCCACAGGTAGTGCAGCACACCCAGAACGGCCGCCACGTACACGAGGCGATGCAGTCGCCGCCACCGCCGGGCGCCGAGCCGCTTGATCATCCCCGCGGTCGACGTCGCCGCCAGCGGGGCGAGGAGCACGAGCGCCGTCACGCCGACGGTGATGAAGGGCCGCTTCACGATGTCCGCGGCCATCTGCTCCCAATCGAAGAAGAAGTCGAGCACGATCCAGACGGAGAAGTGAAGCGTCACGTAGGCGAACGCGAACAGGCCCAGGAGGCGGCGCAGCGTGACCGGCCACGCCTGCCCGGTCAGGATGCGGATGGGGGTCATGGCGAGGCTCGCGAGCAGGATCCGGAGCGTCCAGTCGCCGAGCGTCCGCGTCACGAAGTCGATCGGATTGCTGCCGAGGCTGCCGGTGGCGAAGCACACGAGCAGGTAGCCGACCGGTACCAGGCCGGTCAGCCACACGCCGGTCTTGACGAT
>JBGOTH010000003.1:0-24289 GCA_041476345.1 Methylomirabilia bacterium | reverse complement strand
GAGCCGGGAGCTCAGTCTGTACGGACAGGTAGGGTTCGACTACAAGGATCTTCGAACGACGATTCTGCAGGAAACGGCGAGCCAGGACCGCCTGCGGGTTCTCAGCGCCGGCCTCAGCGCGATCGGCGCAGATCCGTGGCGGGGTCAGAACCAAGTATCGCTCACCTTATTCCAGGGGCTCGGCGACTTCCTCGACGGCTTGGCCGACGACAACGACCCGCGCGCCAGTCGGGCCGGCGCCGGCGGCGAGTTCACGAAGATGAGCGCTGAGATTTCGCGACTCCAGCCGCTCGTGGGCTCGACGTCCTTCTACCTTCGAGGTGCGGCGCAACTTTCCAGCACGCGGATCGTCGCGCCCGAACAGTTCATCGTCGGTGGTCAGGGAAGCGTTCGAGGCTATCCGCTCGGGGAGCTCGCGGGCGACAGCGGATTCGCCACGACCCTGGAGCTGCGCTGGAATGCCCCCGGCATCGCGGATCGGCCGGCCTTCGCCGGAAGGACGTGGGGCGATGTGTTGCAGGTGTTCGCGTTCGTAGACTACGGCGGCGTGTGGATCCGCGCGCCCAACGTCGGCCAGCGGCGTGTCGAGGACGTCACTGGAACCGGGGCGGGAATCCGCTTCGTCGTTCCTGACCGTTTGCAGGTGACGGTCGAGCTCGCGACGGCGGCGGATGGTCGGACTCCATCCGATAAGCGGAATCCGACCCTCTACTTCCAGGTCGTCACCCTCTTTTGAGCGTCGCTGAGACACCACTGTCTCCATTTTTTGACAGGACGGTGCCCGGCGTGACACCGTCGACAGGTGCCGCGTTCGTGCCGCATCGCTCCGCTGGTCGCCCTCCTCGCGCTGCTTCTCGTCGTTCCCGCCGCTCTCGCCGGCTCGCTCGAGGGGCGGGTGGTCCGTATCGTCGACGGCGACACCATTCACGTCCGCGTCGGCGACCGTGTCGAGAAGGTGCGCTACATCGGCGTGAACACGCCGGAGATCCACCATCCGCGCAAGGGTGAAGAGCCCGGCGGCCGCGAAGCGGCGGAGGTCAATCGCGAGCTCGTCCACGATCGGCAGGTGCGCCTCGACACCGACGTGCGGGAGCGCGATCGCTACGGTCGCTTGCTCGCCTACGTCTGGGTCGGCGACACGATGATCAACGCCGAGCTGGTGCGGCGCGGCTACGCGCAGGTGATGACGGTGCCGCCGAACGTGCGGCACCAGATGCTCTTCGTGAAGCTGCAGCGCGAGGCGCGCGAGTCCGAGCGCGGGCTCTGGCGGGTGTCGTCCCCCTAGGAGCGCAGGGCGGGGAGCACGGCGCTGGCGACGAGCTCGATGGCCTGCAGGTCCTCCATGTCGAGCATCTGCAGCATGACCCTGTTGATCCCTTCCGCGTGCCACGCGCGTAGCTCTGCCGCCACTGCGTCGGGTGAGCCGTAGAGGAAGCCCGCCGCGTTCCATCCCGCGGCGTCCGCGGGCACGCGGGGAAACAGCGTGCGCGCGCGGTCGCGCCGGCGTCCGATCTCGTCGTCCGACCGCCCGATGACGAGCGGGACCATGAGCGAGCGGCGGATCGTGCCGGGGTCGCGGCCCACCGCACGGCAATGCGACTCGAGAACCGCGCGGGTGGCCCGGTACTCGTCGCGGGTGACGCGCGTGATGTTCCATTCGTCCGCGTTCTCCGCGACGATCCTGAGCACGCGGCGCTGGCCCTTGCCGCCCACGATCAACGGCACCTTTCCCGCCGCCGGTCGCGGGAAGCTCTGGGCCGCTTCGAGCGGGTAGTACGGCTGATCCAGGCTGACGGGACGCCCCTCCCACAGGGCGCGGATGGCGCGCGCGCCGCACTCGAGCCGATCGACGCGCTCCTTCAGCGGCGGGAACGGAATCCCGAACATCCGGTGCTCGCCTTCGTGCCACCCGGCGCCGATGCCGAGCTCGAGACGGCCGGGCGCCAGCTGGTCGACCGCCGCGGCGCGCTTGGCGAGCAGCGCGGGGTGATAGAAGGTCAGCGGGCAGACGAGCGGTCCGAAGCGGATCCGTCGAGTGGCCGTCGCGAGCCACGTCAGGCTCGCCCAGCAGTCGAGCGACGGCCGCGTGGCCTCGCCGAAGAGACCGGTGAGATGGTCGGAGCGAAAAAGCGCGTCGAAGCCCGCGTCTTCCACCGTCTTCGCAAGCTGCTCCCATCGCTTCCACGTGAGACCTTCCTGGCCTTCGATCATGATCGCGACTTCGAGCGTCATGGGTCCTCCGCTCAGGTAATATAAGCGGCGCGGGGGGATCGATGACGCTCAAGCAGGATTTCTCGCTCGACGCGAAATACCGCCAGGAGGAAGGGCTCGTCTTCCTCTCCGGCATCCAGGCGCTCGTTCGCCTGCCGCTCGACCAGCACCGCGCGGACCGGCGACGCGGCCTCAACACCGCGACGCTGATCTCCGGCTACCGCGGCTCGCCCATCGGCGGCTTCGATCTGACCCTCGAGCGCAACCCCGACCTCCTGCGCGAGCACCACATCGTCTTCATCTCCGGGGTCAACGAGGACCTTGGTGCCACCGCCGTCTACGGCTCGCAGCTCGCCGCGATGTTCCCGAAGCCCAAGTACGACGGTGTCCTCGGCATGTGGTACGGCAAAGGCCCGGGCGTGGACCGGACCGGCGACATCTTCAAGCACGCCAATTATGCCGGGGTGAGTCGAACTGGCGGCGTGCTCGCCCTCGCCGGCGACGACCCGCTCTCGAAATCCTCGACGATTCCGTCGCACTCGGAAATCGCGCTCTACGACGCGTTCATGCCGGTGCTCTTCCCCGGTAACGCGCAGGAGATTCTCGACTTCGGGCGTCTCGGCTTCGAGCTCTCACGGTATTCCGGTCTCTGGGTCGGCTTCAAGATCGTGACGAACGTCGCGGACGAGATCGGCACCGTCCAGGTCTCGCCCGATCGTATCGTGATCGCCGATCCTGGCTTCGAAGTCGGCGGCCGGCCGTGGATCGCGAAGCAGAACCCACTCCTGATGCCGCCGTGGGGGCTCGAGACCGAGCGCGAGATTCACTACGAGCGGCTGGAGGCGGCCAAGGTGTTCGCCGCCGCCAACGGACTGAACCGGATCACGGTGCCGACGCCCGATGCGTGGCTGGGCATCGTGGCGCCCGGCAAGGCCTACTACGACCTGCGCGAAGCGCTGCGCGAGCTGGGCCTCAGCGACGAGGATCTCCGCCGCCACGGGATCCGCCTCCTCAAGATCGGCATGCTGTTTCCGATGGAGCCCGGCATCGTGCGCGAGTTCTCGCGCGGCCTGGAAGAGCTGCTCGTCGTCGAAGAAAAGCGCGCCTTCTGCGAGCTGTTCATCCGCGACGTCCTCTACAACCAGGCGGTGCGGCCGCAGATCACCGGCAAGTACGACCTGGATGGACGCCCGCTCGTTCCCGCGGATGCCGAGCTCGACGCCGATCGCATCGCGCAGATCGTCGCGAAGCGCCTGGAGCGCAAGCTGCAGCTACCGTCGATCACGTCGCGCGTGGCGCTGCTGGAAGCGATGCGCGAGCGCCCCGCGTCCCTGACGCTGGCCCGGCAGCCGTACTTCTGCTCGGGATGCCCGCACAACCGCTCCACGCTCATTCCCGAGGGCTCCCTGGCGGGAGGCGGCATCGGCTGCCACGGCATGGCGTTGCTCATGGACCGGCGCACCTTCGGCATTACGCACATGGGCGGCGAAGGCGCGCAGTGGGTGGGGATCGCGCCCTTCACCAACACGACGCACCTCTTCCAGAACCTCGGCGACGGAACGTTCTTCCACTCCGGCTCGCTCGCCGTCCGCCAGGCCGTCGCCGCCGGCACCAACATCACGTACAAGATCCTCTACAACTCCGCCGTCGCGATGACGGGAGGTCAGGACGCCGCGGGCGCCATGCCGGTGCCCGAGATGACGCGCTGGCTCGAGGCGGAAGGGGTCAAGCGCATCCTCGTCATCGCCGACGATCCCGACAAGTACCCCGCCGGCACGCGCTGGGGTCCGGGCGTCGAAGTGTGGGACCGCGATCGGCTGGATGAAGCGCAGCGGCTTCTGCGCGACACGAAGGGCGTGACCGCGCTCATCTACGACCAGCGCTGCGCGGCGGAGAAGCGCCGGCTCCGCAAGCGCGGCAAGCTCGCCGATCCCAACCTGCGCGTCTTCATCAACGAGGCGGTGTGCGAGGGGTGCGGCGACTGCGGCGTCAAGTCGAACTGCCTGTCCGTGCACCCCGTCGAGACGGAGTACGGCCGCAAGACGCAGATCCACCAGTCGTCCTGCAACAAGGACTACTCCTGTCTGAACGGCGACTGCCCGTCGTTCCTCACCGTGGTGCCGCTCGGCGCACCGAAGAAGAAGGACAAGCGCGTCTTCAAGGTGGACCGCGCGCTGCCCGAGCCCGCGTTGAAGGTGCCGCGGGACGCGCGCATCTACATGATGGGCATCGGCGGCACCGGCGTCGTGACGGTGAATCAGATCGTCGGGACGGCCGCGCTCCTCGAAGGCCGCCACGTGCTCGGCCTGGATCAGACGGGGCTCAGCCAGAAGGGCGGCCCCGTGGTGTCGCACCTGAAGCTGGCGGATGCGCCGATCGTCGCCTCGAACAAGCTCGGTGCCGGCTCGGCGGACTGCTATCTGGGGTTCGACGTGCTCGTGGCGACGGCGCCGACGAATCTCGACCACGCGAGCGCGGACCGCACCATCGCCGTCGTCTCCACCAGCCAGATTCCCACCGGTGCGATGGTGACGTCGACGGAGGTCCACTTCCCGGAGTCGAGCGGGCTGCTCGCGGCCATCGACCGCTTCACGCGGAAGGACGAGAACATCTACCTCGATGCCCTCGGGCTGGCCGAGCTGCTCTTCGACGACCACATGGCGTCGAACATGATCGTGCTGGGCGCCGCCTACCAGGCGGGCGCGCTGCCCATCAGCGCCGCCGCCATCGAGGAGGCCATCGTCCTCAACGGCGTCTCCGTGCCCATGAACACGCATGCGTTCCGTACGGGCCGGCAGCTCGTGGCCGATCCCGCGTGGGCGAAGACGCTCAAGAAGCACCGGGTGGGCGAAGCCGCCGCGGTTACGGCGCAACTCTCCGCGGAAGCGCGAAGCCTCGTCGAGGCCACCGGCGCCACGGGCGAGCTGCGACGGCTCGTCGAGATTCGGGTGCCCGAGCTGATCGCCTACCAGGACGTGCGCTACGCTCGCCCGTACGTCGATTTCGTCGCGAAGGTGCGCGTGGCGGAAGCGGTGGTGGCGCCGGGCGAGACACGGCTGGCGGAAGCCGTCGCCCGGAATCTCTTCAAGCTGATGGCCTACAAGGACGAGTACGAGGTGGCGCGCCTGCACCTGCGCAACGACCTGGGCGCGGCGCTGGCGGAGGAGTTCCCCGGCGGCGTGAAGATCCAGTACAACTTGCACCCGCCGCTCCTGCGCGCGATGGGACTCAAGAAGAAGATCAAGCTGGGGACGTGGTTCGACGGGGCGTTCCGTTTGCTGTACGCGATGCGCGGGCTGCGCGGGACCACGCTGGACGTCTTCGGTCGCGCCGAGGTGCGCCGCGTCGAGCGGGCGCTGATCGGCGAGTACCGCGCGAGTATCGACAAGGCGCTGGCCGGCCTCTCGCCCGAGAGTTATGAGCGGGCCGTGAAGCTGGCGGCGCTCCCGGACGTGATCCGCGGGTACGAAGACATCAAGCTGCGCAACGTCGAGAAGTTCCGTGAGCAGGTCAAAGCGCTCGGCGGCTGATGGAGCGCGTCTAGTCCGACGTCGCCGGGCGCCCGCGCAGCCGCTTGATCGCTCCGCGCTGTTTCTTGCCGGTGAGCCTCGCCTCGCGTGACCCGGCGCTCGGGCGCGTCGGCCGCCGCGCCTTCGGACGCACGAGCGCGGCGGCGATGAGCACCCGCACCTTCGCCCGTGCGTCCTCGAGATTCTGCGACTGCGTGCGGGTGACCTGACTGGTCACGCAGAGCCGCCCGTCGGCATCGAGCCGGTGCGCCGCCAGGCGACGCAGCCGCTCGCGCGCATGCGCTGGCAGGCCTTCCACCAGGTCCAGATCCACGCGCAGGTCGATCTTCGTCGCCACCTTGTTCACGTTCTGGCCGCCCGGGCCGGACGCCCGGCTCGCGTGGACTTCAATGGCGAACGCCGGCACGCGCACTGCCTCGCTGACCACGATCGCCTCGCTCATTGGAGTATTCTAGCGGCATCCCCTGAACCCGGAGATCCCCACGTGCGACGATTCGAGCTCGCGATGCCCGGCAGTGTCGATGAATGTCTGGCCGTTCTCGCTACCCGGGGCGACGGCGCCAAGCTCGTGGCCGGAGGGACGGACCTCCTGCCGCAGATGAAGAACGGCGTGCTGCACCCCGCGTTCGTGGTGGACATCTCGCGCCTGCCCGAGCTCCGGACCATCGCCGTCGGCGCTGATGGCGGATTGCGGCTCGGCGCCGCGGTGACCGCGCGGCAGATCGAGCGGCACGCGGCGCTGCGCGCGGCGTATCCTGCGCTGGCCGAGAGCGCGGCCCTCGTCGGATCGATCCAGGTGCGCAATCTTGCCACGGTGGGCGGCAACGTCTGCAACGCGGCGCCGTCGGCCGACATGGCGCCGCCGCTGGTCGCGCTGGACGCCGAGGCCGTGATCGCCGGCCCGAAGGGGCGCCGCCGCGTCTCCGTCGAGAAATTCTTCACGGGCGTTCGCAAGACCGTGCTCGCGCCCGACGAGATCCTCGTGGAATTCGTCGTCGCGGCGGCGGGGCCGCACAGCGGAGGCAGCTATCTCCGGCACACGCCGCGACGCGAGCTGGACATCGCGGTGGTCGGCGTGGCGTCACAGATCACGCTGGCCGGCGGCGTCTGCACGAAAGCGCGGATCGTGCTCGCCGCCGTCGCGCCCACGCCGGTGCGCGCGACGGCCGCCGAGCAGGCGCTCGAAGGTCAACCGCTCACACCGGACCACATCGCGCGGGCCGCGAAGCTCGCCGTGGCGGCCGCCCGGCCGATCAGCGATCAGCGCGGCTCCGCCGATTTCCGCACGCATCTCGTCGCCGTGCTCACCAAACGCACTTTGATCACGGCGCTCGCCCGCGCGGGCGCCTGAGTCCTCGGGAGGCCTTCACGTGCCGAAGCAAGTTCTGAGCTTGACGGTGAACGACGAGCCGGTCGACGTGCTCGTTCAACCTTACGTGACGTTGCTGGACGCGCTCCGAGAAGATCTCGGCCTGACGGGGCCGAAGGAAGGCTGTGGGACGGGCGACTGCGGCGCGTGCTCCGTGCATCTCGACGGCGAGCTCGTCGCCAGCTGCCTCGTCCTCGCCCTGCAAGCGCGCGGGCGCGCGGTGCGTACCATCGAAGGATTGGCGAACCATCAGGTCCTGAACCCGCTGCAGGATGCATTCGTGCGCCTCGGCGTCCCGCAGTGCGGCTTCTGCATCCCCGGCGTGCTGATGGCGGCCGCCGCGCTGCTCGAGGAGACCAAGCACCCGACCGAAGAAGAGATTCGCTACGGCATCGCCGGCAACCTCTGCCGGTGCACCGGCTACACGAAGATGGTGGCGGCGATCAGCGAAGCCGCCGCCCAGGGAGCGTCCCGATGAGTGTGATGAAGACGACGCGTGACGTGCGCGGGGTGGGGCTCTCGATTCCGCGCCCGGACGGCCCGGAGAAAGTCACGGGGCGCGTCCAGTACGTGGCGGACATCAAGCTCAAGGGGCTGCTCCACGCGAAGCTCCTGCGCAGCCCGCACGCCCATGCGCGCATCGTGCGCATCGACGTGAGCAAAGCGCGCGCGCTGCCGGGTGTCCGCGCCGTCCTCACCGCCGCCGACATTCCCGAGCAGAAGCGGAAGGCGCCGACGCGCGCGCACGCCATGCTCGCGATGGACCGTGTGGTCTTCGCGGGACAGCCCGTGGCCGCGGTGGCAGCCGACGAAGTCTCGATCGCGGAGGAAGCGCTCGATCTGATCGAGGTGCAGTACGACGTGCTGCCTGCGTCCGTCGATCCGCTCCAGTCGATGAAGGTGGGCGCGCCGCCCGTGGCCGACCAGGGCACCGAAGCCGACACGAGCGAAGCGCTCGCGCATTCCGCGGTCACCATGGCGAAGTCCGCGGACGCGGCGCCCGCCAAGGGCGTCAACGTGTCTCAGACCGCGCACGTGAAGCGCGGCGACGTCGCGGCCGGATTCGCCGCGTCCGACATCGTGATCGAGCACACGTATCGCATCCCGATGGTCCACCAGGGCTACATCGAGCCGCACGCCGTCCTCGCCGAGTGGAATACGCACGGCGAGCTCACGCTGTGGGCGAGCACGCAGGGCTCGTTCAACACGCGGGGCGAAACGGCGGACGTCCTCGGCATCGCGGAGAACCGCATCAAGGTGATTCCCGTCGAGTGCGGCGGTGGCTTCGGCGGCAAGATCCGCGCGCTGTGCGAGCCCATCACGGCGCTGCTCGCGCGTGAGACGGGGCGCCCCGTGCGCTACGTGATGACCCGGCGCGAAGAGCTGCAGGCCGGCATGCCGGCGCCGCAGGCCATCATCCGCCTGAAGAGCGGCGTCAAGCGCGACGGCACGCTGATGGCGATCGAAGGCGAGACGGTGCTCGAGACGGGCGCGTTCTCCGGCACCGTGCTCGCGGTGAGCGCCGTGTTCATCGGCAGCCTCTACAAGTGGCCGGCGTTCGACCTGAAGGGCTCGGAAGTGCTCACGCACAAGCCGAGCGTCGCGGCGTACCGCGCGCCGATCGCGCCGCACACGATCTTCGCGATCGACTCGCAGATGCAAGCGCTCGCGGACGCGCTCGGCCTCGACCCCGTGGAGTTCCGCGCGCGTCACCTGTCGCGGCCGGGTGACCCGATGGTGAACAACCAGCCGTGGGCGAGTAACGGCGCGCACGAAGTGCTGGAGGAGATCGCGAAGCATCCGCTCTGGAAGGGGCGCGCCGCGTGGAAGGCGACGAGCGGCAACGGCCACGGGCTGCGCGGCACGGGCTTCGGGCTCGGCGGATGGCTCGGCGGTCTCCAGCCGACGAGCGCCACCGTGAAGCTGAATCCCGACGGCACGCTCGCGGTGCTGACGGGCCAGGTGGACATCGCGGGCACGAACATCGCGCTCGCGCAGATCGCCGCCTCCTCGTTCGGCGTCGACATCGAGAAGGTGAAGATCACGACGGGCGACACGGACGTGGCACCCCTGACCGGACTCAGCGCGGGCAGCAAGACCATCTACACCGTCGGCGTCGCCGTGATGCAGGCGGCGCAGGACGCGCGGCGCCAGGCGCTGGACATCGCCGCCGGCGAGCTCGAGGCCGCGGTGCAGGACCTCGAGATCGTGGACGGCCGCGTCGTCGTGCGTGGCGTGCCCGACAAAGGGATCACGCTCGGGCAGATCGGCAAGAAGGGCAACCTCTACATGTCGAAGGTGCCGCCCGTGCTCGGCACCGCGCATCCCGCGTTCACGCAGCAGGCACCGGCGTTCTGCGCGGAGCTCGCGCGCGTCGAAGTCGATCCCGACACGGGGGAAGTGACGCTTCACGAGTTCGTCGTGATTCAGGACGTCGGGAAGGCGATCAACCCGCTGGCCGTGGAAGGACAGATGCAGGGCGGGGCGGTGCAGAGCCTCGGCATCGCGCTGACCGAAGCGCTCACGTACGACGACCAGGGCCGGCTGACGAACCCGAGCCTGCTCGACTATCGCAAGCTGACCGCGGCCGACCTGCCGAAGATCGAGACGATCATCGTGGAAGTGCCGTCGCCCGCGGGGCCCTTCGGCGCGCGCGGCGTCGGCGAGCCGCCGATCGTGCCGGCGCCGGCCGCGATCGCGAATGCGGTGCACGACGCGACGGGCGTCCGCCTCACGCACCTGCCGCTCACGCCAGAGAGGATCGCGCTCGCCCTCGCCGCGAAGTAGCCAACGATCGCCGCCCCGCTTAGGATCGGGCTATGCGCCCCAAGATCAAAGTGTGGGTCACGTTCGGGGAGCAGCTCAAGTTCGGAGACGGGCGTGCCCGTCTCCTCGAGCTGATCGAGCGGCGCGGATCGCTCAGGAAGGCGGCGGACGAGCTCGCGATGTCCTACCGCAACGCGTGGGGCTATCTGCGTGAGCTCGAGGCCGGCGCCGGGTTCAAGTTCGTCGAGCGCGTTCCGGGCGGCGGCCCCCGCAGCGGGATGCGGCTGACCCCGCCGGCCAAGCAGTTCCTCGCGCGCTACCGCACGTTCCGGAAGAAGGTCGATGACGCCACGCGACGCCACTTCGCGGCTGCGTTCCACGCGTGACGACGGAGTGAGCGGCCCGGCGCTGAGCGTCGCCGCGCGACGCCGTCTGGGCGCGGTGGCCCGCGGCGAGCGGCCCGCCGATCTCTACCTGCGCGGCGGCTCGGTGCTCAACGTCTTCACCGGCGAGATCTATCCGGCCGACATCGCGATCGGCGGGGAGCGGATCGCGCACGTCGGTGTGCGCGAGGACATGGTGGGGCCGCGGACGCGCGTGCTGGACGTCGCCGGCCGCGTGCTCGTTCCCGGGTACATCGACCCGCACGTCCACCCCGCGAATCTCGTCACGCCCTCCGCGTTCGCGCGCTACGTGCTGCCGCTCGGCACCACCACCGTCGTCGCCGACACGCTGTCGTTCTGGCAGCTCGGCGGCGCGCGTGCCGTGCGCGCGGTGGCGGACGCGCTCGGCGGCTCGCCGCTCAAGTTCTTCTGGATGCTCCGCGTCCACGGCCAGTCGCGCGTCCACAACGAGGCGCGCCGGTTTCCGCTGCGAGAGCTCGTGCGCACGCTCGCGCACCCGTGGGTGCTGGCGCTGGGCGAAGTCACGCGCTGGCCCGAAGCCTACCGCGGCGACCGCGAGCTGCTCGAGCGCCTGGACGTGGCGCTCTCGCGCGGCCGCCGCGTGGAAGGCCACACCGCGGGCGCGTCCGCGGAGAAGCTGCCGGCCATCGCCGTCGCCGGCCTCTCCTCCGATCACGAGCCGATTACCGCGAAGGAAGTGCTCGAGCGCGCGCGGCAGGGCATCGCGGTCATGCTGCGCGAGTCGTCGCTGCGCCCCGATCTTCGGGGCCTCCTCGATGTGCTGAAGGAGGCGCCGGCGCTCGTCTCGCGCCTCATGCTGACCGCGGACGGCTCGATGCCGTCCTTCATACGCGCCCACGGGTTCGTCGACAACCTGATTCGCCTCGCATTGGCCGGCGGCGTCGCGCCCGTCGACGCGTATCGCATGGCCACGCTGAATCCCGCCAGCTACTACGGTCTCGACGCGCACCTGGGATCGATCGCCCCCGGCCGCTACGCCGATATCTGCGTGCTGTCGGATCTCGCGGAGCCGCGCCCGGTGAGCGTGATCGCGCGCGGCCGCATCGCGGCCGTCGACGGCCGGCTCACGACTCGCATCCCCGAGCCGCCGTGGCCCCGGATCTTCTCCTCCGCGTCCGCGCGGCTGGCCTCCCGCTGGCGTGCGACCGCCGCCGACTTCGCGCTGCCGCGACGGGCGCGCTATCCGGTCATTCGGCTCGTGAGCGCGGTCATCAGCCGGCTGGAGGACCGCGCGCGCGAGCCGGGCGACCTGCACGCCGCGCTCTTCGACCGCGCCGGCCGCTGGGTCGCGCCCGGCGTGGTGGCCGGCTTCGCGGATCGGGTGGACGGACTTGCCGCCACGACGACCACGGACTTCAACATCCTCGTGCTCGGCCGGAGCCCGGCGGCGATGGCGCGCGCGGTAAATCGCGTGAAACAGCTCGGCGGCGGTGTCGTGCTGGTGGACGGTGAGCGCGTCGTGTACGAGCTGCCGCTGCCGATCGCCGGGCTCATGGCGCGCGGCTCGCTCGAAGCGACCGCCGGCATGGAGGACGGACTCCGGGCCGCGCTCGTCGCGCGGGGGTACGCGCACCACGAGCCCGTCTTCACGCTCTTCTTTCTCGCCGCCGACTTCCTGCCGGCGGTGCGTCTGAGCCCGCGGGGCGTGTGGGACGTCAAGCGCGGCCGCGTGCTCCTGCCCGCGCGGCGACGTGGCCGTGCGAGCTGAGCGGCGGCCGTCGAGCGCCGCGAGGCGAGCGGTGAAATGATCGAAAGATGTCGCGTCGGTGTGGTGGCCGGCGCTCTTGCCGCACTCATCGCGACCGCGGCGTACGCGGGCGACGAGCAGTTCCCGCGCGGAGTGCATCAGGGCCGCGTGTATCGCCTTTACGTTCCGCCGGCGCCCGCGGCGGCGCGCCCGCTCGTCGTCGCGCTCCACGGGTGTTCGCAGACGCCGGAAGACTTTGCGCTGGGCACGCGGCTGAATCGCGCGGCCGGACGGCGTGGCCTTCGCGTGCTCTACCCGGCACAGGGCCCCTTCGACAATCCCGCGCGGTGCTGGAACTGGTTCGCGGTCCAGAGCCAACGACCCGCAGGCGGCGAGACCGGCGAGATCTTGACGCTCGTTCGCGAGGTGCAGCACACGCAGGGCGCGACCGACCCGCGCGTGGTCGTCCTCGGCTTTTCTGCGGGCGGCTACATGGCAGTCAACCTCGCGTGCGCCGCGCCCGATCTCGTCGTCGGCGTCGGGGTGAGCGCGGGCGGGCCTTACCACTGCGCCGACAGTGCCTTCGGCGCCGTCGCGTGCATGCGCGGCGAACGGCTCGACGGCGTGGCGGCCGCCGGGCGGTGCACGGCGGTCACCGGAAAAGCGCCGACGCCACGCGTCGCGCTGTGGCACGGCGACGGCGATTCGGTCGTGAACCCCGCCAATCACACGGCACTCGTGGCGATGTTCACCCGTTTGCATGGGTCTCCCGCACGCATCCAGACGCGCCTCGTGCCGGGTATGGGCCACGCGTGGAGCGGGGGCGACCCGCGCGGCACGCATACGTTTCCGTCGGGTCCCGACGCGACCGAGAGCATGCTCGGATTCTTGGTGGACCAATGATCAGGCGCCCGAGCGGGCGGGCGTGAGCCCGGGAGCCCGCGAGTCCAAAATCCTCAGCCTCGCGCTCGGCGCGCTGCTCGTCGCGCTCGCGCTCGCGCTCGTCGCGTTTCCGTTCCGCGCGACGTGGTGGGGCGGCTTGCTGCTCGCGATGGCGGAAGCCGGTCTCGTCGGCGGCCTTGCCGACTGGTTCGCCGTCACCGCGCTGTTCCGCCATCCGCTCGGACTCCCTATTCCGCACACGGCGCTGGTGCCGGCGAACTGGGAGCTGCTCGCGCAGCGCGTGGGCACGATGGTCGGCGACCGTGTGCTCACCACGTCCTACGTCACCGAGGAGATCGGCCGACTCGATCTCGCCGGGCTGCTCGCCTCGGGCGCGGCGCGGGTGACGCGCGCGGATCTCGAGGCGCTGACGCGGACGGTGGCGCGGTGGCTTGTCGTCGAGGTGAGCCCCGGCGCGACGGGTGAGCTCCTCGCGCGTGCGCGGCGCGTGCTCGGCGAGATGCCCTTCGCGCCGCTCCTCGCCGATCTGCTCGACGCCGCGCGCAACCACGCGTGGCACGAGCGTGTCGTGGCCGGAGTTGCCATCGCTGTCGGCGACGCCCTCGACCGTCCCGCGTTCCGCGAGACCGTCGGCGACGTGGTGGACGGCCTGCTGCGGCGCTATCGCGAAGGCATGACGACGGGCGCGCGCTTCTGGCTCGGAGTCGCCGATCTGATCGGCCTGGTCGATCGCGATCGCCTGGTGGCGGCGCTCCAGACCGGGCTCCGCGATATCGCGAGCGACCCGCGGCATCCGCTCCGTGAGCGCCTCGCGGAGGCCGTCGCGGAGCTCCCGGCGCGCTTGCGGGCGGACGCCGGGCTCGCGGCGCGGGTCGAGGCGCTGAAGGCGGCGGCGCTGGAGAGCCCGGTGATGGCACGTCTCATCGACGACACCGCCGTCGCGGTGCGTCAGGCCCTGGCGGACGACCTGTCGTCGGGGCGGTCCGAGGTGATCGGCTGGGTGGCCGACCGCCTCGAGCGCGCGCGCCACGCGCTGCTCGAGGACGCGGCGCTGCGCGCGGAGCTCGATGCGTGGGCAAAGGCGCGCGTGATCGAGCTCGTCGAGCGGCATCACGGCCGCCTCGCGGGCTTCATCGAGAACGGTGTGCGCGCCCTGGGTGCCGAAGGAGCCGTCCGCCTCATCGAAGAGCACGCGGGTGCTGATCTCCAATACATTCGCGTGAACGGCACGGTGGTCGGCGGGCTCGCGGGCGGCGCGATCTATGCCGTCCATCTCCTGTTTCGCGTCCTGTAAAGCCATGGATGTCCTGGAACCCGTTGTCGCTTCTCACGATTTCACGTTACACTCTGCGCACTGCACGCCGTCGGCCCGCAGGAGGTCCCACGTGAAGAACCTGATCCAGTAGAGGACGTCTACGCGTTCCTACGTCGGGAAGCGCCTCGCGATCGCCGTGCTCACGCTCTTCGGCATGTCGGTCGTGATCTTCGTGCTTCTGCGCCTGGCGCCCGGCAACATCGTCGACATCCTGTTCGCGACGGGCGGCTACGTGAGCGAGAGCGACAAGCAGGCGATCATGAAGGAGCTGGGGCTCGACCAGCCCATCTGGCTGCAGTACGTCGAGTGGATCAAGAACATGGCGACGGGCGACCTCGGTAGGTCCTACCGCTACGACGTGCCCGCCTGGCAGGTGATCAAGCCGCTCATTCCCGTGACGGTCGAGCTGGCGATCCTTTCGACGATCGTGGCGGTGTCCATCGGGGTGCCGACGGGCGTCATGAGCGCCGTGCGGCAGGACACCGCGTTCGACTACGCGCTCCGCGTGTTCTCGCTCGCGGGCCTCTCGATGCCGTCGTTCTGGCTCGGCATGGTGATGATCCTCGTGCTGGCCTCGTGGCTCGGCTGGATTCCGCCCATGACGTACGTGGGGCCGACCGAGGATTTCAAGATGCACGTCGTGCAGTTCATGCTGCCCGCCCTCGCGGTCGGCTATCGCTCGTCCGCCCTGATCACGCGCATCACGCGCTCCGCCATGCTCGAGGTGCTGCGCGAGGATTACGTGCGCACGGCCTGGGCGAAGGGGCAGAGCGAGCGCGCCGTGGTCTGGCGCCATGCGTTCAAGAACGCGCTGCTGCCCGTGGTCACCGTCATCGGCATCGAGTTCGCGTTCCTGATCGGCGGCCTCGTCGTCACGGAGACCGTCTTCAACCTGCCGGGGCTCGCGCGCTTCCTCGTGCAGGCGATCCTCTGGCGCGATTACCCCATCGTGCAGACGCTCGTCATGTTCATCGCGATCGTGGTCATCCTCTCCAACCTTTTCGTCGACCTGCTCTACGGCTACCTCGACCCCCGCGTCCGCTACGCTGGGTGACGGGCGCGTGATAACGGCCCATCTGCGTCGTTGCCTCCTCGCTCCTCCCTGCGGCGTACGCGGCGTACGCCTCAGTCGTCGCTCGTCGGCGCCTCGCATCTGGACCCTTCTCACGCGCCCGGTAAGCGTTTGGCCTATGGCCATCGTTCGGAAGACCAACGCTCGGCCTGCGGCCGTCGCTCGAGGCACCCGTGGCGACTGACGTCGTCGCGGTAGCGACGCCGCGCGCGCGGGAGAATGCGCTTGCGAGCATCGTGCGGTTCTGTCGCAAGAAGCCGCTGGGGGCGGCGGGCGGGGCGGTGATCGCGATCATGGTGCTGACCGCGGTGTTCGCGGATCAGTTGGCGACGCACGATCCGATCGGCACCGATGCGAACGCGACGCTCGCGCGCCCGGGCCGCCAGCACTGGCTCGGGACCGACCACCTCGGGCGCGACATCGAAAGCCGCATCGTGCACGGCACGCGCATCTCGCTCGTCGTCGGCCTGCTGTCGACGCTGCTCGGGTCGGTGCTGGGCGGCCTCATCGGCCTCGTCTCCGCGTATTTCGGCGGCAAGACCGATCTCATCACGCAGCGCGTGCTCGACATCCTGCAGGGCCTGCCGCTGCTCGTCCTCGCCCTCGTCATGTCGGCGGCCCTGGGGCCATCGGTCGAGAACGTCGTCATCGCGATCTCCATCCCGATCCTGCCGCGCGCGGCGCGCGTGATTCGTGCCAGCGTGCTCTCGATCCGCGAGATGCAGTACATCGAAGCGGCCCGCGCGCTCGGCCTGCGCCACCTGCGCATCGCCTTCCGCCACGTGCTGCCGAACACCATCGGCCCCTTCATCGTGCTGAGCACGGCGCAGCTCGGCAGCGCCATCCTCGTCGAGGCCGCGCTGTCCTTTCTCGGCCTCGGCGTGCCCGAGCCGTATCCGTCGTGGGGCCGCATGCTGTCGGTCTCCGCGGCGGAGTACGCGCAGAAGGCGCCGCACCTCGTCCTGTTCCCGGGCATCGCCATCAGCCTCGCCGTCTTCGGCTCGAATCTGCTGGGCGACGCCCTCCGCGACACGCTCGATCCGCGCCTACGAGGCGCGCAATAGAATCAGATCCAGGGGGGAGGGTCCGTGATGGTCAATGATGACCTGTGCTGGGCACCCGCGACCGAGCTCGCCGCCCAGATCCGCCGCAAGAAGATCTCGCCCGTCGAAGTCGTCGACGCGACGCTCGCGCGCATCGACACGCTGAACCCTCGGCTCAACGCGTACGTGACCGTGCTCGCCGACGAGGCGCGGCGCCAAGCCAGGGCCGCGGAGCGCGCGCTCACACGACGGAGCGCCACGCTCGGGCCTCTTCACGGCGTGCCGTATTCCGTGAAGGACCTCGTCATCACCAGGGGCGTCCGCACGACGTTCGGCACACCGCTCTACCGCGACAACGTTCCCACCGAAGACGCGCCGATGGTGGCGCGCATGACGGCGGCGGGCGGGATCATGCTCGGCAAGACGAACACGCCGACGTTCGGCTGGATCGGCGCCACGCACAACCTGGTCTTCGGCGTGACGCGCAACCCCTGGAACCTCGAGAAGACGCCCGGCGGCTCGAGCGGGGGCGCGTCGTCTGCGGTGGCGGCCGGTCTGGCGCCGCTCGCCATCGGCACCGACGGCGGCGGCTCGATTCGCATCCCCGCGTCCTTCGCCGGGATTTTCGGGCACAAGCCGTCCTACGGGCGCATTCCGCTCTATCCCGTCAGCCCGGCGTGGAGTCTCTCGCACGTCGGTCCGATGACACGCACGGTGGCGGATGCGGCGCTCATGATGAACGTCTGCGCGGGCCCCGATGAGCGTGATCAGTATTCGCTTCCTGCCGAGCGCGTCGACTACTTGAAGGCGATCAAAGGCTCGCTCAAGGGTCTGCGCGTCGCGTACACGGACGATCTCGGCTTCGTGGAGGCCCTCGATCCGGACGTGCGTGCCGCGTGCGCGAAGGCCGCGCGCGCGTTCCGCGAGCTCGGCTGCCGCGTCGAGACCGTGGCGCCGCGCTGGCCGTCGCCGCGGGACGCGTGGGAGCAGATTTTCTGCGGCGGCATCGCGACGCGTATGGCGCCGTTCGTTGGACAGGGGGGCCCCACGGCTGGAGGACCCCCAAACCCCCTCGCCCGCACGAGTGAGATCGAGCCGGGCCTCCGCGAGATCATCGAGCGGGCGCTGGCCGAGCCGCCCACGCGCTACGTGCAAGCGTGGCTCGACCGGCTCGCGTGGTGGCAGCATCCGCGCGCGTTCTTCGAGAAGTACGACCTGTTGCTGACGCCGACGATCGCGTGCGCCGCGTTCGACGCCGACGGTGACGGGCCCGGCGAGATCGCGGGGACGCGCGTCGACCGTTACGGTTGGATCCCGTTCACGTACCCCTTCAATATGACGGGCCAGCCGGCCTGCTCGGTGCCGTGCGGCTTCACGCGCGACGGGTTGCCCATCGGCCTGCAGATCGTCGGCCGCCGCTTCGACGACGTCACCGTGCTTCGGGCCGCCGCCGCCTTCGAGCGCGCGCGACCGTGGGCCGCCGCTCGGCCTCCGCTCGCCTGATGAGGATTTGACCCCCACCCCGTTCATCGTCGGCAGCCTCGTGGCGGGCGTGCTCGCCATGTGGGGCGTCTATTTCGACACCGCCTGGCACCGCACGGTGGGACGCGACACGTTCTTCAGTCTCCCGCACCTGTTCATTTACGGCGGAGGCTTCCTCGTCTGGGTGTCGGACGTCGTCGCCATCGCGCTGGCCACGCGCGGGCGCCTGACCGACCTCGGCGGGATCGTGCTCCGCGCCGGGCCCGTGCGCCTCCCGCTCGGCTTCGCCCTCTCGGCGCTGGGCACCGCGGTGATCGTGCTCGCGGTCCCGGTCGATCTGACCTGGCACGCCGTGTTCGGGAAGGATCTCCTCATCTGGAGCCCGCCTCATCTGCAAGGCGTGATCGGCGGCGCCATCGGCGCTCTCGGTGTTCTCTTCGCCGTCGCGGGGCAGAAGGGGCGGGGAATCTTCCGACGGCGCGCGCTCTGGCGATTCGTGATGCTGTTGCCGCTCGTCGATTTGCTGCACTACGTGCACTGGAGCCTCGCGCACTACACGATCTTCCCGTGGACTCGCACGCCCGACTTCTATCCGTACGTCGCCGCGCTCACCGTGCCGATGATCGTCGTCGCCGGCGCGCGTGCGCTCGGCGCATGGGCGCCGACGTGGGCGGGGCTGCTCTTCTTCGGGGCGGTCGTGCTGATCGATGCCGTTCTCGCGCTCACCGGCTTCGCGCGACCCGCCGTCACGCCGGTGTTCGCGCTACCCGCGGTCGTCGTCTCGCTGATTTACGCCGCGCGCCGTCACCCGGACGGCCTCGGCCGCGCGGCCGTGGCCGGCCTCGCCTTCGCGCTTGCGTTCGTCGCGATGGAGAGCGGGTGGATGGCGTGGGTCATCGGACGGCCGTGGCCCCTGACCCGAGTGCTCGGCGGCCTTCCCGTCGTGCTCGCGACGGCCGCCGTGACGGGCGGGGTAGGGTGGGTCCTTGGTGGGTTTCTGCGTGCGTCGTGGATGGAGCATGGACTCGCGGAGGTGTTCGGCAGCGCGAGACGTGCTCGTTGGGCCGCGCGCGTCGCCGTCGTCCTGATGCTGCTCGGCCTCGCCAGCACGTATCGGCCCCAGGTGTACGGGCCTCCGCTGGCGGTGAACGAGATGGCGCTGGAACCCGCAACGGAATTTCCCGTGCAGGAGGCGGTGTTCTGGGATGCGCTGATCCACGACGACTGGATGCGTGCGGCCACGATCAGCATCTACAGCGAAGGCACCATGGACGGCATCCCGCTGCCCGTCGGGCCTGGATGGTGCGCGGAGGACGGGGACCGGCTCGCGCGCGACCTGCCGAGGCTCCGCTTCGATCTGAAGATCAACGGTACCGACGTCGATCTCGCCCCCTATCCCGTGGTGCGCCAGCGATTGAAGGACGGGCGCGAATGTGCGTTCGTGGGCGTGGTGTCGCGGCGTCAGCGCGCCAGCCAGAACCATTTCGTCTACACCATCACGCCGCTCGACGGGACGCCGCCGGTCATCACGCCTGTGCGTGTCGACGCGACCGTCGTCTTCAAGGATCCCTGAGCGTCTGAATGATTGGACATTGACGCTGCGAGGGCGTCGCCCGACGCTGCGCCCATGGCGCTGCACGAGCTGCTCGTCGCGATCGCGATCTCCGGGGTCATCCTGTCCGCCGCGTACGGTGTCTTCGAGCAGGGGCTGCGCGCGCATGCCGTGGGCGCGGCGCGGGTCGAGGCTCACCAGGCCGCGCGCGCCGCGCTGGTACGCATGAGCGCCGAGATCCGCGACGCCGGGCGAGGCGCCCGCCGGACGGACGCGGCGGTGGCCGTGGCCGAGGCGTCGCGCATCGTGCTCGCCAACGACCTCGACGACGACGGCACGGTGCAGGGCCGCGGCGAACTGATCACGTGGCAGCTCGTCGGCTCGGTTCTGCGCCGCAACGCCGGCGCCGGCGCCCAGCCGGTGGCGAACGGCGTCAGCGCGCTCGTGCTGCGCTACTTCGACGTGGCGGGTCTTCCCACCGTCATCCCGTCCGCCGTAACCACGGTCGACATCACGCTCGTCGTCGAGCCGACCACGGCCGCATCCAGTCTCGCGAGCGGCACGGCTGCCACGATGAACACGCGCGTCCGACTGCGAAACCGCTGATCGCTGTGTAGGATCCGGTCCCGCTCCCCCAACGGACAGGGCAGTGAGCCGGGTCCGAACCCCACAGGTCGCCCGTTCGCTATGTAAGGGATTTCTCTAAAAAAATCGCGTGTTTTTTGGTTGACGGGCCTTTTGGCATCTTGTACAGTCCGGTCGAAGTGGGGCGAAGTGGGTTGAAGTAGTTTCTACACCCACAAGAGGGGCATATGGCACTGGTCTTCAGGGGGCGGTTCCCGCACGCGCTGGACCCGAAGGGGCGCATCAGCGTTCCGCGACGGTTCCGTGACGTGTTGGCCGGCTTCGAAGGTGGAGAGAACCTCGTCGTGGCGCCCGACGCCCAATGCCTGCTCGTGTATCCGCTCGAGGTGTGGGAACGGATGGAAGCGAAGCTGCGCGGCAAGTCGTCGCTCGATCCTCGCGTGCGCGAGTTCGGCCGTCTCTTCTTCTCGCGCGGGCGCGACATCGAGATGGACGGCGCCGGGCGCATCCTCCTTCCCCCGGAGACCCGGCAGCAGGCGGGTCTCGTGCGCGACGTGATGCTGGTGGGAATAGGGACGGAGACGTTCGAAGTGTGGGATCGCACGCGCTTCGAGGAGTACGACCGGCAGGAGCAGCCGAAGCTGTCGCAGCTGATGGAGATGTTCTCGACGGAGCTCGGGGGCTAGCGGTTCACGTTCCGGTCCTCGTCGACGAGGTCGCGTTCCTTCTGCGACCGCGCGGCGCGGGTTGGATCATCGACGGGACGGTGGGTATGGGTGGTCACGCGGAGGCGATGCTGAGCAGGACGGATGACACCGTCCGTCTGCTTGGTCTCGATCGCGATCCCGAAGCGCTGCGGCGCGCGCGCGCGCGGCTGGTGCCGTTCGCGGATCGTGTGCGTCTCACCCAGGCGAGCTTCCGCGACATCGCCGACGTCGCGCGTGAGCACGACGTGACGGCCGCCCGGGCGATCCTGCTCGACCTCGGTGTCTCGTCTTATCAGATCGAGGAATCGGGCCGCGGCTTCACGTTCCAGGCCGACGAGCCGCTCGATATGCGGCTCGATCCGGGGGCGGGGGAGACGGCGGCGGCCTTCGTGAATCGGCTGCCGGAGGAAGAGCTGGCGCGGATCATCTTCGAGTACGGCGAAGAGATCCACGCCCGGCGGATCGCACGGGTGATCGTGCGCCGCCGCCCGCTGGCGACGACCGGAGATCTGGTCGCGGCCGTGCGCGCCGCGGTTCCACGCAAGGCGTGGCCGCGTCGACTGCATGTCGCCACCAAGACGTTCCAGGCCGTCCGCATGGCGGTCAACGACGAAACCGGAGCGCTCCGCCACGCGCTCCCCCTCGCCGCCGCGCTCTTGGATCAGGGAGCGCGGCTCGGGGTGATTTCATTTCACTCGGGCGAAGACCGCATCGTGAAGCAGACGTTCCGTTCTCTTTCGACGGCAGGGTATGCCGAGCTGGAGCCGTCGCCCCGTCCGCCCGGGGACGACGAGGTGCGGGCCAACCCCCGCGCCCGGAGCGCGAAGCTGCGCGTGCTGGAGCGATTGTCGTGACGAACCATCAGCGTCTCCCTCGTGACCTTGACCCGCGCCTGCGGCGTTCGCTCGCCGTGGCGCTCCTGTGCTCCGCCGTTCTCGTGGTGGGGCTCCTCGTCGTGGTCGGTCTCCGCGTGCAGCAGGTACACCTCGCGTATCAGCTCGACGCCCTCCGCGGCGAGCGTATGCGGACCGAGGTACTGCTACGCCAGCTGGAGATCGAGGTCGCCACGCTGCGCTCGCCCGGCCGCATGGAGATTCGTGCGCGCCAGCTCGGCATGACCGTGCCGGGCCGCGAGCAGGTACATCTGGCGCGCGAATACGTCCCCGGGGGCATGAGCGGCCTCGCGTCGGCGCGGCTCTCCCGCGCGGAGAGCGTGATCAAGTGATTCAGAGAGGCGTGACCTGTTGAACCCTGACGGCGAACGCCGTCAACTGCTGTCCCCCGCGCTCCGGACGCGGGTGCTCATCATGGCGGCGGTGCTTGCCGTCACGTTCGGGGGTGTGGTTTCCCGGCTCGCGCAGCTTCAGATCGTCCGTCACGCCGAGCTGTCGGCGCAGGCGGAGCGCCAGTACTCCCGTACGGTCACCCTGCACGCGCTCCGCGGCCCCATCGTGGATCGCCGGGGCGCGCCGCTGGCCACCTCGTCCAGCGCGGAGTCGCTCTACGCGCAGCCCCGCGCGGTGGGCGATCCGGTCCGCGTCGCCGAGCGCCTGGCGCCTCTCCTCGCGATGCCCGAAACCGAGCTGCACGGGCTCTTGACCGGTCCTCGCTCGTTCGTGTGGCTCAAGCGCCGCCTGCCGCCGTCCGTGGCCGAGCAGGTGCGCGCGCTGCGCGAGCCGGGCCTCGGCTTCGTCGCGGATGCGCTCCGCCTGTATCCCAACCGTGAGCTCGCCGCACACGTCGTCGGCTTCGAGGGCGCCGACGGCGGCCTCGAAGGGGTCGAGCGCGCCATGGAGAAGGAGCTGGCCGGGACGCCCGGCCGCGCGATCGCCGGCCGCGATGCGCTCGGCCGCGAGGTCGTCACGCCGCGGGTGCTCCAGAGCCCGGCGCCGGGTCACGGCGTGATGCTCACGCTCGACACCACGATCCAGTACGTCGCCGAGCGTGAGATCGATGCGGCCTACCGCCGGACGAACAGCAAGGCGGCGATGGCCGTGGTGATGGAGCCCAAGACAGGGGATATCCTCGCCGTCGCGATTCGCCCCACGTTCAACCCGAATACCTTCGCCGAAGCCAGCCGGGAAGCGATCCGCAATCGGGCGATCACGGACCCGTTCGAGCCCGGCTCGACGTTCAAGATCATCATGGCCGCCGCCGCGCTCGAGGAAGGTGTCGTGAAGCCGGACGACCGGATCTTCGGCGAGAACGGTTCGATCACGATCGCGAAGACCACGATCAAGGACTGGAAGAAGCAAGGGTGGATGACGTTCGCGGAGGTCCTGCAGCGGTCCTCCAACGTGGGCGCCATCAAAGTCGGCATGAGGCTCGGCAACGAGACCTATCACCGCTACATGACCGGCTTCGGCTTCGGCGCGCCGACCGGGCTGGGACTCGCCGGGGAGAGCCGCGGTCTCCTCCGCGAGCCCGGCCGCTGGTCGGCCTTGTCGCTGCCGACGATGTCGATCGGCCAGGAGATTTCCGTCACCGCCGTGCAGCTCGTGGCCGCGTTCGGCGCCGTCGCGAACGGCGGTGTGCTCATGGCCCCGCGCCTGGTGCGCGCAACGTTCGACGCCGACGGACGGGAGACTCGCCGGGAGGCGCCTAAGGCGGTACGCCGGGTGATCTCGGAGGAGACGGCGCGAACGTTGATGCAACTCATGGTGCAAGCCGTCGAGCACGGCACCGGCCACGCCGCCGTCATCCAGGGCTACGAGGTCGCCGGCAAGACGGGGACGGCGCAGAAGCTCGATCCGAACACCCGCCGCTACTCGCACGCCCCGGGCGTGCTGTCGTTCGTCGGTGTCGCGCCGGCCGACGATCCGCGCTTCGTGATGCTCGTGATGCTGGACGAGCCGAGGAACGAGAAGTGGGGGAGCGAGGCGGCGGCGCCGATCTTCTCGGCCATCGGCCGCGAGGTGCTGCGCTACCTCGAGGTCCCGGCGCGGGACGCGCAGCCCGTCCAGTTCGAGGCGGCAGTGAAGCCCGAGCCTTCCGTGGCCACACCGCCGATCGGCGCGCTGCCTCTCGGCACACCGGCTGTCGGCGCACCCGAGCGGGCGGGCGAAGCCCGGGAGCCCGCGACTCCAATAACCCCCGCGACTCCAATAACCCCCGCGAGTTCAACAGGCCCCCGCATGCCCGATCTGCGCGGCAAACCGTTGCGCCAGGCGCTCGCGACGCTCGCGGCGCTGCGCGCCGAGGTCGAGCTCGAAGGTAACGGGTTCGTCATCCGTCAAACGCCTGAGGCGGGTGCGGTGATGACCAACGACGACCCGGTAAAACTCACCCTGGCCCGGCCAGGACAGAAGTGACCCGGGGCATGCCGACGACCGAGCTCCTCGACGCGCTGCCAGTGAAGACGGTGACCGGGACGCTGCCCCGGACGATCACCGGCGTCACCGACGACTCGCGCAAGGTCGAGCGCGGCGCGTGCTTCGTGGCCGTTCCGGGTCTGCGTCAGGACGCGCGGCGGTTCGTTCCCGACGCCGTGAGCCGCGGCGCCGCGCTCGTCGTCACCGAAGGGGTGCCGCTGCCGGACGTGCGCGTCGCCCAGGTCGTCGTGCCGTCCGCGCGCGAGGCGGTCGCACTCCTCGGGGATGCCTGGTACGGCCATCCCTCGAGCGCCATGACCCTCGTGGGCAT
>JBGOTH010000002.1:0-30382 GCA_041476345.1 Methylomirabilia bacterium | reverse complement strand
CGCGGTGCCGTCCGCCATCCCGACCCCGAAGCGGGCACCCACCAGCGCGGCAAACCGCGCTTCGAACGTCTCCACCTGCGGGCCGAGGATGTACTGCCCGTCTTCGAGCACCTGAGTGAACGCGGCGACGAGCCGGGCCTTCAGAACGGGATCGTTCGTCCGGAGCGACACGAACGGCACGGTGAAATTCGTCATCGGATCACCTTCTCCACAGGACCTCGAGCAGCCCGAAACGCCGCTGCGCGAGGTACAGCACGATGAGGTACGCGGCCATCACCAGCGCCGCGACGCCGAAGAGGTGCGGGGCAACCGTCCACGCATTCTCGCGTGTGATCGCCACGTCGTCGAGATCGAGGAGCCAGCCCACCAGCACGGGAAGCGCGCCCATGGCGTAGAGCCCGATACAGCCGGCGAGGAAGCGCGCCCGCCCGAACACCGATCCAGCCACGAGGCGAAGAACGACGTGCGCTTTCACGAGGCGTCGCGCCACCGCGAGCCCGGCAACCCACGCGATGCCTTTCGGAGCAAGCCACCACAGCAGCGGGAACATCGCGGCCACGAGCGCCGCAAGGAAGATCAGGTACGGCGTGAATCGGTGCTGGGCCGTGAGCGCGAATAGCCCGAGGACGGCGATGTTCTCGTAGTACGTCGAGACCACGACGATCCTCGCCGCGAGGATGGCGTCCGCGTACCCGGGGAAGAGCACCCGCGCCACGGCGGGCAGGAGCACATAGGCCAGCGTGGCGAGACCCACGAAAACCAGCGAGTTCGCGATCAGCAGTCGCGCGAAGTACCGGACGCCTGCTCCGCCGGAGGAGTTCCGGTCGGCGTGGATTGCCTGGACGACAGGCGTGCTGAAGACCGTCGTCAGGCCGTTCGTCCACATGAACAACAACCCCGCCACCGCCAGGGCCCAGGCGTAGTGACCAACCGTCGAAATACCCAAGCGGGTGCCGATGGCGAAGATCTCGAGGCTGTCGAGGGTCGTGATGAGCAGGCCGCTGACCACGAACACGGGGATCGAGAAGGCCAGCGCGCGGCGGAGGAGCGCCCACTCGAACCCGAGCCTGAAACGGCAGGGCGACGCCGAGAACAGGAGCGCAAGCACGAAGACGGCGGTCAGGAGCTGCGCCATGAACGTGCCGGTCACGCCCCACGTCCAAGTCATCCCGACGAGCAGAATCGAGGACGCGAGCGATTGCGCATTGGTGAGCCCGCTGAGGCGCGGGATGCGGCCGTCGACCCGAAGGACCGCCTGGTGCAGCCGCCAGATACCGCCCGCGAGCGGGTTCAGCGCCAGCGTCGCGATCCCGAACACCGCGGCCCACGGCAAGACGTCGATGCGCGAGACCGCCGTGGCCACCAGGAGCAACGCCGCCGCCACCGAGGTGACGAGCGTGAACGTGAAGAGCGTGGCGAGAATCCGCTGCCGCTCTTCGTCGTCGTCGACCACCGGCAAGCGATTGACGAGGTAGTAGTGCGCTCCGACGCTCACGTACGGCGTGTAGCGGTCGACCGCGTTCACGGTCGCCACGAGGCCGTAGCCGGCCGGTCCGAGGAGGTTCGGGAGAAACAACCCGCGCACGACCGCGGTGCCCTGCGCGAGGATCTGGCTGCCCAAGTAGACGATCAGCCCGCGTACGCGTTCGTATGCGAACCCCCGCGGTGGCTCCACGATGCTCACCGCCACCAACGCAGCCGCCGGAGTCCGGCGAGCAGGGCATCACCACGGCCCGGGCCCAAGAACTCCTCGGCGTAACAGCGGGCGACCGTCGGCCAGCCGCGGGGACTGTGGAGCAGGTGCAGCAGCGGACCGATCACGAGCTCGCGCCGCACCCTCCGCCAGTCGTCGATCTCACTCAGGGCGTCGTGCACCTGTCCGGTCTGCTGCGCGAGGAACCACATCTCACCGTCCGCGGACGCATAGCGCCAGGCCCGCGGCTCGAAGCCGGCACGACGGACGAGATTGCCGAGGGAGACGTGCGTGAACATGTACGTGTGACCGGCGTTGAGCCACTGCCACGAGAACACCCCGCGCGAGCGGCGGAACGTCGGCACCGCGATGAAGAGCCAGCCTCCCGGCAGGAGCGTGTGCGCGACAGCTCGGGTAATCGCGAGCGGATCACGGAAATGCTCGTAGGCGTGGTTGGTGTAGACGAGATCGACCGTCGCTTCCGGGAACACGCCCTCACCGAAGAACCCGGTTTGGATCTCGACGCCGAAGCGCTCGCGCCCCGCGCGGCCCATGTCCGGATCCGGCTCGATCCCCCGCGCGGCCCACCCGCGGTCACCGAACACCCGCAGCGCCCCGCCCATGCCACAGCCGACCTCGAGCATACGGCGCGTGCGCCCCGGTGCCGCGAACCCGGTGCACCGCTCGAGCCAGTCCAGTACGCGCCCCGGCTTTTCGAGCCGCCGCCGCAGGTACCCCTCGCTTACCGCGGGGGAGGTTTCGTAGTACGTCGTGCCGGCATATAGCCGCTGCTCGTCCTCGGCGGTGATGCGCGGGTTCTGGAACACGAGCCCGCAGCTCTTGCAGATGACCCACGAACTCTTCCGCGAAACCTTGCCGAGGGCAACGAGGTATTCGTCGCTGGGAGTACTCGCGGCCGGGGCGACGCTATTTCCGCCGCAGACGGCACACGGAACAACCTCCAGCTCAGCCGCCGATGAGGTGGTCACAGGCAAGCGTGCCGCTCCTTTTCTGCCGAACGACGTGATAGCCGAACAGACGCGCGGTCGTGCATCGGACCTTCACCGTCCCAGCGCCGCCGGACGACGCGAGGAACTCGCGGGCATCGGGAAACAGGACGCCGATGGACTCGAAAGACGCCCCGTGCACCGGGATCCGGGTCGACGTCTCGAGGCGCGCGCGGCCGTTGCCCGCGACGAGCGTCAGGTCCACCGTGACCTCGTTCTCGACGTCCGGGTCATGCGCGGGATAGGCCAGGAACACGAAGGTCTCGAAGTTCGCGTCTTCGAGGACGCGCGCGAAGATCCGCGTGCGCCCCGGCTTCGGCGCGTTGAACAGGTCGCTGCCGACATCCGACGCCGCCATGCGATCCCCCGCCCACAGCTCGGTGACCAGTTGGAACCCGGACGCGCACTCGCGCGCCGGGACGGCGAGGGCGACCTCCGCCACGCCGCGGAACTCCGGCCCCACGCCAGCCGCGCTCAAGAAGTCCGCGAGCGGCAGTACTCGCGTCTCACGCGGGCCGACGACAACGGGCTCCGCCGTCACCCACACGCGGCGGCCGCCGAGCGCGTTGATCCGCACCTCGAAGGCATGCGGCGCGACCGGCCAGAGGTTGTTGTGCAGCACGTAGCGGGTGTGGACGCCGGCTCCCTCCCACGCGATCGCGACCGCGAGCGGGCCCCGCCCGAAGGCCTCGACCTGCGCGCGCGGCAGGGGAGGGACCGGTGTCAGCGCCGACGCGTAGTCGCCGGCCCCGTGGTTGACGCTGATACTGCCGTCGCGATGGCGGTGGAAATGGAAGGTCCGGATGCTCGGCGTCGTCATGCGTACGGTCGCATTGCCCCCGGCGTCGCCGAGGAACACGGCCCCGTCGGCGACGAGGTCACGGACGGAGTACCGAGCAAATCCGCGAGGCGGAATCGGTTCGCCGACCGCGCGCCGCCCCGCGCCGTCCGCGCGGTAGAACACGAACTCAGGCGCCGAGCCCGCCCCGCTCTTCGCGCAGTTCTGCGGCACGATGAACGTCTCGTAGCGCGCGTCGGCGACGACGCGAATGTGCCCGCCCGTCGGCCCGCGCTGGCGCCAGGGTTCGTAGAAACCCCACTGCCCGTGGACACAGCTGATGGCATCACCCGCGGAACGATACTCGCCCCACATTTGGAGGGGGACGCCCCGCCGCAGGCGCCGGTCGGACAAGTGAATGACGAAATTGCCTTCGAACGGGGTGGCGACGCCCGCCTCGGCCAGCACGGCGTTCACGTCCACGACCCGTAGCGCGTGCGGCTCGAGTACCAGGGTACCTCCAGACACGCGCCGCCCGTCGGCGCGATGGATGGTCCAGTGCGTGCGCGGCCGGGGGATTCCGTAGTTCTCGGCCCAATAGTTGTAGAGGTAGACGCGCGTCGCCACGCCCTCGCCCGCCTTGACCCAGCAAAACGCGCTGTTGGTCCGCGGAAACACCTTGACGACTGCGTCACGCAGCCGGCGCGCGAACGGACCGAGCGGACTTCGACGCACCAACGCACGTATCGCGGCGGTCACGACGTCGCTCCTCGGCCGCGCAACGCCGCCGCCATGCGCGACTCTTGCTCGCGGATCTCTTCGCGGCTCGCCAGCCCCGAGAGGTCGCCGGACGGCCGCCGCCACGGCCGGATGCTCTCGTACGGCTCACGACCAAGCAGCGCTTTCGCGCGTGCGAGCGCGATCGAGCGCACGGTGGGCCAGTCGAGCGGCGGCGTGGGCGGCACGCCGGTGCGCGCGAGCAGCCGTTCCACGGCGGCGACGTGTCGCGCCCCGGCTTTGCCGTCGATCCGGTAGAACCATTTCGTGATGAAGGCCTCGCGGGCGGCCGCAAGATCGGCCGGGATCGCGGGGTCCTTGAGGAGGCGGCGCACGATGTCGTAGAGATCGTCCTCGCTGTACGCGGGAACCGAGCCGCGGCCGAGCTCCTCGAGGCCGTACTCCCGCGCCGAGCCGAGGAACAGGTTCACCGTCGGCCGCTCGAAGAACCACGCCTCCGACGACGTCGTCGAGTTCCAGTGCACCCACACGTCGGAGGCCTGGGCGAGCGTGAAGATCGGCTCCGTCTTGACGATGACCACGCGGTCCCCGGCGTCGCGACGGAAGTCGTCGTAGAGACGCGTCGTCTCATCGGGGCGGACCTTGATCACGAAGTTGACCTGGGGGAGCGCTTTCACGAGCGCCTTCATCCCCGTGAAAGCCGCGTCCTGCGCGGCGAGCTGCATGCGCGCGAACTGCAACCCCGTGAAGCCCGGGATTTGTAGCCCCTTGAAGTTTTCCTCGGTCAGCCGGTCCTGGCGCTCCCGGAAGCGCTCAGCGCCCGGGTAACCCGTCGCCCACGTCACGATCGGCCAGTCCGGGCTCAGCCCGAGGCGCGCGCAGAAGCTCGGGCGGTCGGTGTAGTACATGCTCGACAGCGGCGGCCGGTAGAGGTCGAAGCGGAGCGAGCCGCACAGCTCGAGCGTCTCGGGCGCGAGGTTGTAGTACTGCGTGAGGATCCGGCGAAGCTCCTCGCCCCACACGAACGTCAGGTCGAGGCCCTTCAGCGCCTCGATGCTGTCGCCGTAGATCAGATTCACTTCCTCGTCGCAGCGGAGCACGCCCTCCGTCGGAAGGAACGCCACGAGGATCCCGCGCTCCTTCAAGAACCGCACGATGCTCACCGATTGGCTCGGGTTCCAGATGCTCGCGATCATCACCAGGTGCGGGCGCGCGGTGAGCAGGTGCGGCCAGTTGAGCGAGTTGACCAGGGTCACCGTCGCACCTTGTGCTTCGAGCAGGAGCTTGAAGTACGTGAGCCCGGCGAGGTCGCGGATCTTGCTGGAGACGAGCAGGACGATACGCACGCCGTTCACGCGCCGGCACCCCGTCGGTCGAGCCACCGGAGCCAGAGCTCCAGGTTCACGAGCTGCCAGAGGAACATCATGTGGTTTTCCTCGGGCCGGCCGGCTGCCACGATCCGATCGTGCTCGTCGATGAGCTGTTCGACGCGCGTCACGTCGTAGATCCCGCGCTCCCGGAAGGCGCGCGAGCCGATGAGGTCCATCAGCGCCTCGCGGCCCTTGCCCGAGAACCATACGTGCGCCGGCGCGTTCCACCCGGTCTTCTTGATGCGGGTGCGCGTCTCCTCCGGGAGGAGCCCCCGCGTGGCCAGGCGCAGGAGGTATTTGGTGACGCCGTCGCGAATCTTCATCGTTCCCGGCACGCGAAACATGAACTCGACGAGTCGGTGGTCGAGGAACGGCTGGCAATCGTCGAGCCCGTGCGCCATCGTCTGGCGGTCGAGGGCGCGGAGACAGCACGGCAGCGTCTCCCGGAACATGTCCTGGTACATCCGGTTCTTCAGGTAGCTCGTGAACGGGTGATCCATCGCCGGCGTGAAGTCGTCCAGCGTGAAGTACGCGGGATCGAGCACCGACGTGTACCGGCGTAACCGCTTCACGTCCGGGAGACAGACGCCGGGGCGCGCCGCATCGCAGAGTCGCGAGAGACCGTCCCGCATGACGTCGAAGCTCTTTCGGAAGATCGGATGGTCGTGATACGCGATCCAGCGCTCGCCCTCGCGCTGGAGGTCGGCGTCGCGACCGGCCGCGCGCAGGTCGGCGAAGAAGAGCATGAAGTACTCGTACTCGCCGGCGTTCAGCTCGTCGCCGCCCAGCCCTCCGAACACCGCGCCGAATCCGCCGGCCCGAATCTCGCCGCACAGGATGAAGTGCGACAGCCAGGTCGCCGTGGCCACCGGCTCGTCGTGGGTCTCGATCATCCGCTCGACGACGGCCAGCGTGTCCGTGTCGCCGACGCGTACGGGATGCCAGCGCTCCACGGCAGCGTCGAGCATGCTGCGGATCTCGTCCGTCTCGTCGTACGTCTTGTCGTCGTAGACCGACGAGAACGCGTGCTGCTTCAGGCCGGTGACGCGCACCGCGCTCGCGAGCACCGACGACGAGTCCATGCCGCCCGACAGCGTGAAGGCCGGACGCGAGACCGTCCCGAGCCGGCGGCGCACCGCATCGACGAGCAAATCCCGATAGCGCTCGGCGAGGACGTCTTCCGACTCGTCGAAGTCGGGCCGCTCCGCCAGCGTCCAGTACCGCGCGACGCTCACCTGACCCTCCGCGAAGCGGAGGACATGCGCGGCCGGCAGCTGCGCGACGTCCGCGAGCGGCGACGCGGCGGGATCGTTGTCGAACGTGCGGTAGTGCGAGGCAGCGAACAGGGCCACGAACTGGCGATTGGGCGTCGCCGACACGAACGGCAACGACAGCAACGCGCCGGCGCGCGACGCGAAGGCCATCGCGCCGGCGCGTGTCGCGTAGTAGAGCGGCTTCACGCCGAAGCGGTCGCGTCCGAGCCACAGCGTGTCGCGCGCCACGTCGTAGAGCGCCACCGCGAAGTCGCCGTTCACGCGCGCGAGGGCGCCGGGAAAGCCGTGCGCCGCGTACAGGGCGACCAACGCCGCCGCGTCGTTTCCGCTTCCGCCGACTTCGTCGCGGTTGTACACGCGACCGTCCATCACGGCGACGACGCCATGGGCCGCGGCGACGTTGGGCTCGTGCCATCCGCACCACCCGAGCCGTGCGCGTCCGGCCGTCTCACGACGGGAGGTCCAGTCGGCGGCGCCACGCATGCGGACGAGCAAGGCCTCGAGATGGCGGGCGCCATCGGCCGAGGACGTCAGGATCCCGGCGATGCGCGACACCTCAGGCGTCCATCCGCTCGGCGACGAGGATCCGCCACCAGTGCGGGATGTCGACGACCATCTCGACGCCGTCACCGGTTCGGCGGTCCACCACGGACGTCACCGCGAAGCCCGCCTCTTTCATGAAGCCGGCGACTTCGTCGAGGGGATACGTGTTGTGGTAGACGCGGATGTGGCGTTTGTCTTCATCGAGATAGGGGTCCGGCGTGTACCGAACGATCAGCGAGTCCGCCATGCTCTCTCGCATCACGACGCGCTTGCGCGCGCACGCGAGCAGGCGCTCCAGCGGCCGCGCGTAGTGAGGGCTGTTGGTGAGCACGTTGAAACAGATGACGTTGTCGAATTCACGGTCGAGGTTTTCGATGGCGCCCACCCAAAACCGCTCGGGCGCGAGGCCCGCGCGCGGCGCCAACTCCGTGCGTGCCATCTCGATCAGCTCGGGCGTGTAGTCGAGCCCGTGGTACTCGACCGGCACCCCGCGGTCGCGGAACGACCAGAAGTAGTAGCCGCCCGCGCACCCGGCGTCGAGCAGCGTCTCCCCCGGCGTCACGCGTCCGGCGAGGATCTCCGCCGCCTGTGCGGCGCACGTCATCTCCGCCGCCTCGCGCCGGCAACGCCGTCGATAGAGCTCGAACGTGCGACGGTCGCTGATCCACGGATTCCAGAGCGGGTTGGCGACGTCCACTACTTGACCGCGTAGACCGTCCACATGGACTGCAGATACTCGGGGTAGCCGCGCTTTCCCGCCTCCGCCTTCGGGATGTAGTACGTCGTCAGACACGGATCGATCACGCGGAACCCGGCCAGAAGTCGGTCGTACTCCTCGCGGCGAAAGAAATGGGAGACCCCGATGTTGGTCAGGTAGACCTTCGACTTGCCATCCTGCAGGACGAGCGTGCCGGGATCGTCGCGCTGCTCGTCGCCGTGCTTCGTGCGGTAGACGGTGTGCCCGGCGTCGAGCATGTAGCCGACGAAGACCCCGCCGGGCTTCAGCAGCCGCCCGACCTCACGAAACGCCGCCTCCCGATCCGCGCGCGCCAGATGCTGGAACACGCAGGACTCGATGATGCCGTCGAACGACGCATCGGGCAGCGGCACGTGGCTCACGGACGCCTCGAGGAGCCGGCCGATCTGCGTGCCGACGCCGTTCCGCTCCAGCGTCTCGCGCGCCAACCGCAGCGCCGTGGGCGCCACGTCGACGCCGCTCACCGTGATGCCCTTCTGCGCGAGCCACAAAAGATTGGGGCCGGCGCCACAGCCCATCTCGAGAAAGTGCATGCCGGACGCCGCGCCCTGCTCCGCTCGGTCGCGCAGGTAGTACGACACGGTGCGGATGACGGCCTCCGCAGGTGCGGTGTTGTAGGCCTGCCGCGCGATCTGCTCGGCGAACGACTCCTCCCACACGCGCTTCATGCCCTGGTCAGTGGCGGCCATCGGCTCCCTCTCGCACGTCCCCCTCCGGCACGAGGAAGGCGCGCAGCGTGTACTTGGTGCTCGGTTCTCGCAGGCGTTCGAGCGCGACTACGCGGAACTCCGCGCGCGTGACGAGGAGCGTAAGCGACGCCGCGCTGAAGATGTGCGGGTGATCGATGAAGAACTCTTCGCGGCCCGGCCCGTCCGGTACCGCCGTCTCCCCGTCCGGCAGCTCGACGTAGACGAAGCCGCCGGCCGTCAGATGGCGCGCGCTCCTCGCGAGCATGCCGACCGGATCCTCGACGTGCTCGAGGACCTTGTTGAAGGTCACCACGTCGAAGCGGCCGAGATTCTCCAGCGTCATGAAGTCGCCGCACACGGCGCCCACGCCGACGATCTCGCGCGCGTGGGCGGCGGCGCGCGGATCCGGATCGAGCGCGGTGCCGCGCCACCCCGCCGCCTTCATCCGGTGCAGGAACACACAGAGCCCGGAGCCGACGTCCAGCACCGAAGGCGACGGACGCGCGGCGCCGAAATGCGCGGTCGCGAACGCCACGACGCGGCGCGCCCGCCCGACGTTGTCCGATTTCACGGGATCGAGGCCGGTGATGCGGTCGAACGCGCGGCGCAACCCGCCGGCCCCGTACGTCGAGTCGACGTACTCGCCGCGGTACATCGCGCTCGTGTCCATGTCGTGGCGCGACACGAAGTGGCCACAGAGCTCGCACCGGAGGACCTGCCGCCGGTACTCGCCCTCGCGGCTGAACTTGAACGTGACCTCGCCCGCCGGTGGCGCCGTGTACGAGAACACGGTCTCGAAGCGATCGCCCGCGCACGGACAACGCAGCGGGCTCGGCTTCACGGTCTCAGCCACGGGCGCCGGCCAAAAGACCGCGCAGGAACTGTTCGTCGTCGAGCCAGCGGATCAGCGCAAGCCCCTCGGCGGTGAGATAGGCGCGAAACGCGGATTCCTGGTCGCGCTCGACCAGCATCACGAAGAACTTCTCTTCGAGTCCCTTCACCAGCGCCGGGCGCAGGCCGAAGCGCGGCAGGCGTCCGTTGAGCGACGGCGTGGCGTAGAAGCCCCACGACTTGCGCGCGACGTCGTACTCCCCGCCCGCTTCCGTCGTGAACGTCACCTGCTCGTCGGGGGCCAGCTCGATGCGTCCACAGTCGCTGAGCTCCACGTGCCCGTCGGCGCCGACGCGGAACTTCCGCGGGGGGACCTGCGGGACGACCTTCACGCCCATTTCCAGTCGGGGATCAGATAGCCGTCGATCGTCCACACGCCGTCGCGCTTCGTCCACACCGTCCGGTCGCGGAAACGCTCGATCACCTCGAAGAAGTGCGCGCGCGTCATGCCGATGAAGTCGCAGAACGCGTCGATGTCCTCGTGCGGCGTCTCGTCACCGCGGTGTCTGAGAATGTCGACGGCCTCCTCGCGCGAGAGGCGGCCGTTGCGAATCTCGACGGAGAGGTTGTCGAAGGTGCGCGTGAAGCCGAACTTGTACCACTTGAGGTAGTGATGGATCGAGATGAAGTCGTCGTCGATGTCGGCGTAGTTCCAGTAGCCCGTTCGCGGGCCTTCCGTGCGCGCCGAGAAGCCGTGCGCGCGCGCGACCGCGAGGCTCGTCTCCGGATCCCACGGGAAGTAGTAGCCGAGGAACACCGCAAGCGTGCCGGCCGTGTCCAGGTCGGCGTCGGACGGGCCGAAGTACGGCGTGAGCTCGCGGCGCGTGAGGTCCGCGGAGATCCAGTCGGTCGCCGTCGTCCCGTGCGTCACGCCGTATTTCTCCAGCCAGCGGCCGTCCAGCCGAAACCCCATGCGCTCCTCCGCGGTGCCGCCGTACTCGAAGGCCGAGTTCTCGCCCCACACCACGAGGGGGATCCCGAACCGTCCCGCGATCGTGAGCGGGATGGCGAAGAGCGCCATGTGCATCGGGATCGCCGTCGCGCCGCAGCGGACCAGGGCCTGGTAGAGGAACTTCTTCTCGACTTTCGGACTCACCTGGTAGTCGACGTGATCGACGCCGAGCGACACCAGGTTGGCGAGGTTGCGCGCGCCGATCTCCGTGCGCGCCGGGCTCTTCCACGTCACGGCGAGCGGATTGAGCCCCGCGGCGAGGCACGTCACCACCTGCCAGGTGCTGTCCTTGCCACCGCTGACCGGGATGACACAGTCGTAGCCCTTGCTGCGGACGCGGGCGTTCGTCGCGACGTCGGCGAAGGCGCGGCGGCGCGCGGCCCAGTCGATCGCGGGCTTCAACGCGTGCCCCGCGCACGCGTTGCACACACCGGCGGCGTCGAACGTGATGTTCGGCCGCGTGGACGGTATCACGCAGCGCGTGCAGTACCTCACGCGAACTGCTCGACGAAGAGCTTGGCGCTGAGGAAGTAGAACAGGAACTTGCTTTCGCTGTTCGGCAGGAACGCGCGGTCGATCAGCGTCTCGATCCGGTCCCGGCGTACGTGCTCGAAGATCGGGCTGTCGTCCAGGAGCTGCGCCCGCACGGCAGGATCGCGCACGTCGAGGAACGAAAAGATCGGCGCGTTGAACCCGACCTTGCGCGGGTTGTCGAGCACGCATGCGGGCGCGATGCCGCGCGCCGCCTCCCGCAGCACGGCTTTGGCGATGCCGTCGCGGATGAGGTGACGCGTCGGAATGGTGTTGCAGAACTCGAACAGCGGCCGGTCCAGGTACGGTGACCGGTTCTCGATCGAGTAGTACATCGCGTTGAGATCGTCTTCGTGAAGGATGACCGGCGTGGCTTCGTGGAACAGCTCGTTGAGCATGCGGTTGCGCAGGACGCCCGGCGTGTAGCGGCACTCCCGGAACGGCTCCGCCCAGTCCCGCGTGAGGTACTTCGCAAACTCGTCCGCGTCGAGGAAGATGTGGTCGCGGAACTCCGGATCGCGGACGAACAGATCGGGATTCCCGAGGTGCGGGTTCCGCACGATCGGCTTGACGTGCTTCTGCCAGCCCGCGAGCGACCGCGCGTGCAGCCCCGCGTCCCCGCGCACCTCGTAGAGATACGCGAGGTGATGGTCGTAGTACCCGGTGAACAGCTCGTCGGCCGCGCTGCCGCTGACCGAGATGCGATACCCGTGCTGCGCGATGCTCTCCATCAGCAGCCAGTGCGCGAAGTACGTGATCGTGTAGACGGGCGCGTCGTGCTGGCGGACGAGCGTGCGGAGCTTCGGAATGAAATCCGCGGTGTCGACGGGGATGCTCGTGTGCTTGATCCCCAGCTCCTTCACCGCCTGCTCCACGATGTCCTGCTCGTCGTACCGCTCGTCGGAGTTCACGATCGTGAACCCGTGGACGTCGTAGTCGAAGACGTTCTTCGCGATCGCGATCAGCGCGTTGGAGTCGACACCGCCGCTCATGCAGAACGCCAGCGGCACGTCCGCGCGGAGCCGTAGCTCCATCGACCGGATCAACCGGTCGCGCGCGCCCTCGACGGCCTGCGTCCACGTCATCGCGTCGTCCTCACGGATGGCGGGGCGCCAGTACGTCTCGGACGTCTCGCGCCCGTCGGCGTGCACGCGCAGGGTCGTCGCGGACGGAAGCTCGCGCAGGCCCTGGAAGAAGCCGCGGTCTTCCTTGTAGAGCGCCTTGTAGCCGTTGACGAGGTAGCGGGAGAGGTGGTCGTAGTCGATGGGAAGGCGACGGCCGAGCAGCGCGACGATGAACTTCACCTCGGATCCGAAATAGAGCCCCCCCTCGCCGTCGCGATAGACGTAGAGCGGCTTCTCGCCGAAGCGGTCTCGGCCCAGGAGCAGCGAGCCGTCGGCGTCGTCGTACACGGCGAACGCCCACATCCCTTCGCAGCGATCCAGGGCGGCGGTGCCGTCGCGGTCGAGCGCGCTGAGCAGCACTTCCGTATCGGACTCGGTGCGAAAAGCCACGCCGGCGCGAACGAGGTCGGCGCGCACTTCACGGTAGTTGTACAGCTCGCCGTTGAACGCGATCCACTTCCGGCCGACGGGAAACGGCTGCTGCGACCGCTCCCCGAGATCGATGATGCTGAGCCGCGAATGCAGCAGGTAGGCGTGACGGCCCGCGCCATTCGTCCACCCGCGCCAGTCCGCATGGTCGGGCCCGCGGCGTCGCATCAACCCCAGACAGCCGTCGATGCGGCTCGACTCGAGCGAACGCGGCCCGATGTAGCCGGCGATGCCGCACATGTCAGGCGCACCTCACTGGACGTCTCCGCGCAGGATCTGATCGCCGGCGCTCACCGCGCGACGCAGGCGACGGCCGAGGAGCGTCGCTTCGTCGCCCGGTCGCACCCCACCGGATGGTCGGATCCACATGAAGTCCTCAATCGTGAGCACGTGCCCTCCCGGAAGATCCTTGATCGCCGCGATCGAGCGACGCGCGGCCTTCGCCACGGGCTCCTCGCACGGTTGAATCTTTTTCTCCGGTCGGCCGAGCAGCGTCTGCGCCCGCGCGATCTCCCCGACGAGGCGCTTCATCTCGGGCGGATCGGCCGAGAGCTGGTGGTCGCGGAAGTCCGAGTAGTGCTTGTCGAGCGTGAAGTGTTTCTCGATGATCCGCGCGCCGAGGGCGACTGCGAGCACGCACGCCTCGATGCCGTCGGTGTGGTCGGAGTAGCCAATCGTGCAGCCGAGCTCGGCGGCAAACCGCGGCAGGATGGACAGGTTGATCTCGGCGGGCGGCGCCGGGTAGCTGCTGACGCAGTGGAGGATCGCGAGCTCCTGCGCGATGCCCTTCGCCCGCCAGACCGTCTCGACGCACCGCTTGGCGGCGAGCACCTGCGCCATGTCACTCATCCCGGTCGAGATGATCACGGGCTTGCCGGTGCCGGCCATGTACTCCATCAGCGCATAGAAGTCGTTGTCACCCGACGCCACCTTGAACGAGTCCACGATACCGTCGAGGAAGCGGGCGCTCGGCAGGTCGAGCGGCGTCGAGATGAAGAGCAGCCCGTGCGAGCGGGCCAGCGCGGCGAGCGAGGCGAACTGGTCGTAGGTCAGCTCGAACGACACGAGGCGCTTGTAGCGCGCGGAATCGTGAGGACTCACGAAGTAGCGCGTCTGGAACGTCTGGAATTTCACGGCGTGAGCGCCGGAGGCGGCCGCCTGGCGCACCATCTCCTGCGCAACCGTGAAATCGCCTTCGTGGTTGTTGCCGACTTCCGCGACGATCAGGACCTGCTCGCGCAGGTCGATGGGGCCGATCTTCACGACGAAGCCTCCTCAGAGAGCGGCGCGCCGACGTGCGCGTGCATGACGTACGTGCTCCGCGCCACCTGGAATCCGAGACGGGTGTAGAGGCGAATGGAAGGCGCGTTGGCGATCTGCGTGCCCACGCGCAGCACGTCGCTCGTCGGCGCGGCGACGCGGATGAAGGCGCTCACGAGCGCCGTCCCGACGCCGAGTCCTTGGGCCTCCGGCGCCGTGGCCACGAGGTCGATCACGCGGGCCACCTTTCCCGGCACCTCGGCCGCGAACACCGCCAGGAAGCCGACCGTCCGACCGTCGAGCGTCGCGACGAGCAATCGTTCACCGCGCCGCCCCGCAAGATAGCTCGCGATCCACTCGCGCTTCACCCGATGGGCAAGCGCGCGAGGGATCAACGGATCGAGATGGAAGCGCGAGTAGCGGAACGCGCGGCCGGCGATGTCGAGGATCGCGGCATGCTGCTCCGGACGGACGTCATCGACGTGGACATCGGTGGTCGTCGACGCAACGGGCGCTGGTGACCGATCGAGCGTGACGTTCACGTCGACCACGGAGAGACCGGCGGCACCGAGGTCACGCACCGCGCCGGGCTCCGCGGTCTCGACCTTCGTGTAGTAGAAGGCCGCGGATTCGCCGTGCGCGTGCGCGCGCACGGCGTCGGCCCGACACCCCGTCCCGACGCGAAACACCGGACGCCCGAAGATCGTCGAGAGCCAGACGTCTTCGACGATCACCAGGCGGTCAGGCCTTGACCGACTCGTGGCGTGGCTCCGCCACGAGCGCCCGGTACCACTCGATGTACTTGCGGAACCCGACGTCGATCGGGTGCTTGGGCTCGTAGCCGAGCAGACGCCGCGCCTTGTCGACGTTCAGGGTGCCGCGGAACGGCATGAGCTTGTCGCGCTCGACGTAGTCGATCTTGACCGTCGGGAATTCCGCGCGGACGACGTCCACGAGGTCGCGGATGGAGCGGGCGCTCCCGTACGTGATGTTGAAGATCTCGTTCCGGGCCGCCGGCTCGCTGATCGCGCGCGCAATGCCGTCCACGAGGTCGTCGATGTACGTGAAGTCGAGCTTCTCGGCGCCGTCGCCGTCCACGCGCAACGGCACATCTTGCAGTGCGTTCTCGATGAAGATCTGCCCCACCCGCCGGCTCACGCATCGCGGACCGTAGAGGGCGGACGGACGAACGATCGTGTACGTGAGGCCGAACACCTGCTGATAGGCGATCACCATCTTCTCGCCCGCGAGCTTCAGCGCGCCGTAGATGCCGATCGGGTTCAGCGGATGCTCTTCGTCGACCTGCTCAGTCATGAAGTTGCCGTAGGCCATGCTCGACGAGAAGAAGATGAACTGCTCGGCGTTGTCGCGGGCCCAGTCGAGCGCGTTCTCGAGCGTGCGGAGACTGTGATCGAACGTGCTGAACGGATCCTTGTTCGAGCGGTTGGCGTGCGCCACCGCCGCGAGGTGGACGATCACCTGCGGCTTGATCTGGCTCAGGATGCGCGACAGCGCGTGATAGTCGCGGGCGTCCTGGATGTGTAGCGGAATGCCGGCGAGCCGCAGCATGTCCAACCGCTGGTTGATCATCCGCACGTAGAGGTCGCGGTTGACCATGTCGGCCCCACCCGAGGTGAAATGCAGGAGATTGTTCACCTGGAGGCTGTCGACGATCTCGACCGTCGCGCCCCTGCGGTGCAGCTCGAGCGCCATGTTGTGACCGATGAATCCCGCTCCGCCGACGATCGCGACCCTGCGGCCTTTCATCTCCACGCTCATCAGGCGAGCTCCTCCACGATCCGGGTGAGGGTCTCTGCGATGTAGCGCACGTCCGCCTCGCTGAGGTGCGGCCCGACCGGCAGCGCCACCGAGTGGTCGCTGATCTCCGCGGCGTGGCGAAAGCGCTCGGGTTGATACCCGTACTTCTCGCGGTAATACGTCATGCGCGGCACCGGCTGCGGGTAGTACACGCTCGTCCCGACGCCCGCGGCGTTCAGCCGCCCCACGATCTCGTTGCGCTTCGCGCCCAACGCGCCTTCGAAGACGGCGCTGAGGCAGTAGTAGCTGTTCCGTGCCCGCGCATCGACCGCGTCGATCACGCGGACGCCCGCGAGGGGCGCGAGCGCCTTCTGGAGCATACGGAAGTTCGCCTCGCGCATCGCGAGGATGGTCTCGATCCGCCGGAGCTGCGAGCGGCCCAGCGCAGCCTGGATCTCGCTCAGCCGGTAGTTGAGACCCGCCGCGAGGACGTCGTACATCCCCGGGATCGTGCGCTCGAGATGCGTGCGGTCGACGCCGTGCGCGCGCAGGCGCGCCACCGTCTCCGCGACGTCGCGATGGCGGCTCACGAACATCCCGCCCTCCGCGGTCGTGATGTGCTTCACGGGATAGAACGAGAAGCAGCCGACGTCGCCGAACAGCCCGACGTGCCGCCCGTCCCAGCGCCCGCCGACGGCAAGGGCGCAGTCTTCGATGAGCTTGAGCCCACGTCGCGCCGCAAGGGCGGCGATCGGGGGCATGTCGCACGGGATGCCGTCGAAGTGGACCACCGAGATCGCCTTGGTGCGCGGCGTCAGCGCGGCCTCGATGATGGCGGCGTTGACGTTGCCCGTCGCCCGCTCGCAGTCCACGAAGACCGGTGTCGCGCCCACCCACTCGACGGCATGCGCGGTGGCGGAGTGCGTCTGCGCGGGGACGATGACCTCGTCCCCGGCCCCGATCCCGTAGTGCAGATACGCGAGGTGCAGCGCGGCCATGCCTGAGCTGACGCTCACGGAGTGGGTCCCAGCGCCCATGAAGCTCGAGAACTCGGCTTCGAACGCCTTCCCTTGTGGTCCGTGCGTGAGCACGTGGCCGTCGAGGACCTCGAGCACGGCTTTGCGGTCTTCGTCGGTGATCCAGGGACGCCCGAAGGGAATCTGACGCGTCTCAGTCATGGTTGACCTCGCTGGGTTTGCCGATGGCGAGAGCCTGGTCGGCGGCGATGCACGCGGCGATGACGGCGAATTCGTGTTCGGCGGCCGGGCGCGGATCCCTGCCCGCGACGATCCCCGCGACGAACGCCGGGATCAGCGCGCCCTTCGATGCCGGCAGGGGTGCGAGGTCGAGTGCAACGGCGGCCTTCGCAGGATCGCGCTCGCGATGCAACCGCGGCCCCGCGTCGTCGTAGATGAACGTGCCCCGGGTCCCGAAGACACGGACCACGTGGTGATGGCGATGGACCGAGCCGAAGTTCGCGGTGATGCGTCCCACGAGCCCGCTCGGGAACTCGTAGGTGGCGGCGACGAAGTCGGGATAGCGGAACCGGGAGCCCGCCGTGGAAATGCGGTTGCCGGCGGCGGTCACCGTATGCGGCCGCGCACCCGTGATCCACAGCATGAGGTCGACAAGGTGCACGCCCCCGCCCTGCATGACCGAGTAGTCCGGAACGTCGGCGCGCCAGCCCTCGGTAATCTTGTGCAGGCGCCCATAGAGATAGTCACCGTCGAACGAATACACGTCGCCAAGCTCGCCGCGCTCGACCATCGCCTTGACGTGCTGATAGAGCGGCGCCGCGCGGAGCACGAGATTCGACGCCAGATGCCGTCCGGACCGCCGCCACGCCGTCTGAATCGCGACGAGCTCGGACTCGGTACGACACAACGGCTTTTCGACGAAGACGTGCTTGCCCGCCTCGAGCGCCGCCACGACGTGCGCGGCATGGGCGTCGTCGTACGACGCGATCGAGACGACGTCGATGGTCGGGTCGGCGAGAACCGACTCGAAGCTCTTCGCCTCATCGCCCTGGCCCGCCTTCGCGATGACATCCCGCGCGCGCGCGCGGTCGAAGTCGTACACCGCGCGCAGGCGGCAGCCATCGAGCCGAGCGTACGTCAGCGCGTGCTGCTCGCCGACGCCGAGACCGACCACCGCCACGCCGAGCGGCGACCGTGGCGTCACGCGCCGGCCCCGCCGTCGGCCGCGTGTTCGAGGCGGCGCAAATCGTCGAGCGTGTCGACGGCAAAGCTTTGCCGCGCGAGCGACGGATCTCCAGACTCGACGTTCAGAATCCGGAACCGGGAGCTGTTCCGATAGAAGAATCGTGTCACGTGCTCCTGATCGTCATCGCTGAGGTCGTTCGCATCGATCGCGCGCATGGCATCGACCAGGATCAGTTCGGCGTTGTGGCCCTGCGGAAAGGTACGCGGAAACGTCGTCGTGATGAGATCCAGATCCGACGCGCCAGTGTGCGCAGCCACCGCACGGAGCGGCTCGGGGGCGAGCAGTGGGCTGTCAGCGTTCACGCGGAGTATCCAGCGGCAGGGATAGGTCTGGGCGCAGCCGAGAAAGCGATCGAAAACCCGCTCGAGCGAGCCCCGGAACAACGGAATGCCGAGGGTCGCGACATAGGCAACGAGGGGGTCATCGGAGCGCGCGGCACTTGTGGCAACGACGACCGGAGCCGTGGGGAGGGCGTGCTGAACCGCCGTCAGAACCGACCGGATCAAAGGCGCGCCCCGGAACGGGGCGAGCACCTTGCCAGGGAATCTGGACGACGACATGCGGGCCTGGATGACGATCCGGATCGGTTCCATCACGCGCCCGCGCACATGGCTTCGCCCTCTCACTTACAGTGGCGCCCCCTCTATCGACCGGTGGTACCGGCGACACGGATGATCCCCGCGCGGCGGTGGTATCTACTCAGTCCAAGATGCGGGCGACAACCCGTAAATTATAAGCGACAGGTCCCTGTAGTCGGCGAGCTTTCTTCAAACGATAAACAGCGTTATTTCAATATTTTACAGAGCAGTCCTGGGGTCTTCTTAGCGAGGTTGCCGAGCTAGCCGGAGACTTCGAAAAAGGCGCGGACTGCGGCGACCACCGCCGCCTGCTCACCTTCCTCGAGTTCGGCAAACACCGGAAGCGACAGAACCTCCGAGGCGGCGGCTTCGCTATGGGGAAGCTGGAGCTCGGGATCGCGGTAGATCGGCTGCCGGTGAAGCGGGAGTGGATAGTGGACAGCGGTCCCGATCCCCCGGAGGTCGAGGTGCTTCTTGAGCTCCTCGCGACGCGGGGTACGGACGGTGAACAGATGGTACACGCCGCGTTCGTCACCGGCCTCGGAGGGCAATCCGAGCGGAAGATCGCGCAGCCCCTCCAAGTACGTTGCCGCGATTGCGCGCCGTCGTTCGGTCCACGCGTCCAGGTGACGAAGTTTCACGCGCAGCGCCGCTGCCTGCAGCTCGTCCAGCCGGCTACACCAGCCGCCCGACTCGTGAAAGTACCGCTCGCGGCTGCCATGCTGCCGGAGCATCTTCAGGCGCTCCGCCAAGGTCGCATCGTTCGTCGTGATCAAGCCGCCGTCACCGTAGGCGCCGAGGTTCTTCGTCGGGTAAAAGCTGAAGCAGCCGACGTGACCGACGGACCCGATGCCGCGCCCGCGATACGTGGCGCCGACGGCCTGGGCGGCATCCTCGACCAAGAACACGTCGTGTCGCGCGCAGAGATCGAGGAGCGGGCCGAGATCCGCCGGTCGGCCGTAAAGGTGCACAGGCACGATCGCCTTCGTCCGCGGCGTGATGCAGCGGGCCGTGTCGCGCGGATCGATCGTGTAGCGCGCCGGATCCACGTCGGCGAACACCGGCGTGGCCCCGAGCTGTCTCACCACCTCCGCCGTCGCGACGAAGGTGAACGCCGGCACGATCACTTCGTCTCCTGGGCCGACACCGACGCCTTCGAGCGCGAGGCGCAGCGCGTCGGTCCCGGACGCGACCCCGATGCCGTGCGCGGCTCCGCAGTAGCCGGCGAGCTCGCGCTCGAACGCCTCGACCTCGGGGCCGAGGATGTATTGCCCACCTGCCAGCACCCGACCGACGGCCTGATCGATCTCCGTGCCGATCACGGCGTACTGCCGGCGGAGATCGATGAACGGGACCATGGTCGCTACAGACACCAGTACGCGACCTTGTGCCTCGTGACGGCCTCGCCGTCGAGCATGCCGCGGACGTCGACGAGCACACCGCTCCCGTTGTCGTCGCGCAGGAGGTCGACGAACTGGGTCACCGTCCGGCTCCGGAACTCATCGTGCGGTACGGCGATCACGACCGCGTCGTAGCGGTCCTCCGCCGTGAACGGATCGGCGATCATACGAAGCCGCATCTTCTCCTCGACCTCGGACGTCACCGCGCGGGGATCGTAGACGTCGACCTGCAGGTCGTAGTCGCGCAGCTCGTTGATGATGTCGGCCACGCGCGTGTTCCGAATGTCGGCTACGTTTTCTTTGAACGTGATCCCGAGGACGAGGACGCGGGCGTTGTGGACGACTTTGCCAGCGCGGATCATGAGCTTCACCGTCTGCTCGGCAACGTACAGGCCCATCTGGTCGTTGATGCGACGCCCGGACAGGATCACCTGCGGGTGATACCCGAGTTCCTCCGCCTTGAACGTCAGGTAGTAGGGATCGACCCCGATGCAGTGGCCGCCCACCAGCCCCGGCCGGAAGGCCAGGAAGTTCCACTTGGTGTTCGCCGCGGCGAGCACGGCGCTCGTGTCGATCCCCATGCGATGGAAGATCATCGCGAGCTCGTTCACGAGCGCGATGTTGAGATCGCGCTGGGTGTTCTCGATGACCTTCGCCGCTTCCGCCGTCCTGATGTTCGGCGCGCGGTGGATTCCAGCCTTGACGACCAGCGCGTAAACTTCCGCGAGCCGCTCTGTGACCTCGGGCGTCTGGGCGGCCACGACCTTCACCACGCGCTCCAGGGAGTGCTCCGGATCTCCGGGGTTGATACGCTCAGGCGAATATGCGACGTGGAAGTCCACGCCGCAACGAAGATGCGACTCCTTCTCGAGGAGTGGAACACACACCTCCTCGGTCGCCCCCGGATACACGGTCGACTCGAAGACGACGACGGCGCCTTTCGACACATAACGCCCGACCGAGCGGCTCGCCGCCCGCAGCGGACCAAGGTCCGGCGTTCGATGCTCGTCGACGGGGGTCGGAACGGCCACCACGATGAAGTCTGCCGAGGCCAGCACCGCGGGATCGGTCGTGAAGTCCAGCCCCGGCGCCTTGAGATCCTGGGGTTTCATTTCGCCGGTCCGGTCGTAGCCGGCGCGCAGCTCGTCGATGCGCTCAGTCGAAATGTCGAAGCCGACGCATCGGTGGTGCTGGCCGAACGCACATGCCAGCGGCAAGCCGACGTATCCGAGCCCTACGACGGCGATCGTTTCGACCTTCCTCAAACTCACTCGCTACCCTCCGCGCGGGGGATCGCCTAGCATCCAGAGCCACAAACAGCAAAAGAAACAAACACTTAGAATGATTCGGACCGCAGCGGACACAGTATAGCCGAAGCGGCGGCCCACGCCGGGGTAAAAGCAACGGTCGTATGCGGTGACCATGAGCCGCACGCCCTCGGGCCGAACGCCTGCGCGATCCCGAGCCCGATGCCTCTCGTAGTGCCAGTGATGAGGGTGGTGCGGCGCGCCAGCCTCACTTCGAGCGGACCGACTTCAGAAACCGGACGATCGTGCGGTTGAAGAGGTCAGCGTCCTCGAGGAAGAACCCATGTCCACCCGGAAGAACGACGAGCCGTGACTTCTTGATCCCCTTGGCCACCTCCTTGGCGAACGAGGGTGGCGTGAGAATGTCGTCCTTGCCCACGAGGACCAGGGCGGGCGCTTTGATGTCGCCGAGGCGCCTCGCGCGCGTGCCGTTCCAGGCCAGAATGCCGCGCACCTGTCGATCGATCGCCTCCGGCTTGCTCTGGTGCGGATAGGCGAGCGCACGCTGAAATGCCGTCTCGATGTTCTGTGTGGCCTCGAAGAACTTCGGGCTGAAGATCCAGGGGTAGAGAACGTGGCGGAAGCGCTCCTCCACGGGCACGCGATGCGCGAGCGCCGCCCAGGCCTCGATCGTGTGCAGGAACCGTGCGTCCGCCGTCACCCACGTACACGCGAGGACGAGTGAGCGCACGAGTCGCGGATGGCGAAGCGCCATCTCCTGCGCGATGGTGCCGCCCATCGACGCGCCGACGACGTGGGCGCGGTCGACCTGCAGCTGGCGGAGCAGTGCGGCCCCATCGTCCGCGAGCTGGGCCATCGTGTAGACGGGGTCAGCCGGCAGATCGCTTTCACCGATACCCCGGTTGTCGAAGGTAATCACACGGAAGTGCGGCGCCAGTGCCGTGACTTGAAGCGCCCAACCGACCGACGGCACCCCCAGCCCGTTGATGAGCAAGACGGCCGGACCGTCGCCCCTCGTCTCGTAGTGGATACGGATGCCGTTGACGATCGTGTAGGCCATGTCAGCCCACGCCTTTGTAGGTGGCGACGGTTCTCACGAACGGCAATCTACTTTGGCCGGCGCCGGAACGGCAAGGGGCGCGCGCGTGAACTTTAGGCCGCGGAGTGCCCACCGTCGAGAAAGACGGTCTGGCCGGTCATGAAATCCGATGCGGACGAAGCCAGAAATACCGCGAGCGGTCCGATCTCCTCCGGCCGGCCGGTTCGGCGCGCGGGAATGTCGCGCGTCAGGCGGTCCGCGATGCGGGGGTTCGAAAACGCCTCCTCGTTCATCTCGGTCACGAACCAACCCGGGGCGATGGCGTTCACTTGGACATTGTGCCGGGCCCACTCGACGCCGAGGGTGCGCGTCAGGGCGATCACGCCCCCCTTGCTCGCCCCGTACACAGTGTAGCCGGGCAACCCGACCGCGCCGAGCACGGAGGCGATGTTGACGATCTTCCCGCTTTCCTGTCCGAGCAAATAGGGCGCAGCGGCACGGCATCCGTTGAAAACCCCGGTGAGATTCACGTCGAGCACAGCCTGCCACTCCTCAGGTGACGTCTCGGCGAACGGCTTCACACGCGCGATTCCCGAGTTGTTGACGACAATGTCGAGGTGACCGAACGTGGCGACCGTCGCCTTTATGAGCGCCTCGACGGCGGCATAGCTGGTGACGTCGGTCGGGACGACCATGGCACGCGCGCCCGCGGCCTCGACGAGGTCCGCGGTGTCTTCGAGATCAGGCTTCGAGCGTGCCGCGAGTGCCACCGCCGTGCCCGCGGCCGCCAGGGCAACGGCGATCGAGCGGCCGAGGCCCCGGCTGGCGCCGGTGACCACCGCCACCTTGCCGTTGAGTAACGGGCCGTCGCTCAGCGGTACAGCTCCTCGATGGCCTGCCGGTACTTCTCGGACACCACCTTGCGCTTCACCTTGAGGGTCGGCGTGAGCTCGCCACCCTCCTGCGTGAAGTCCACCGGCAGCACCGTGAACTTCTTGATCTTCGCGTACGACTGGAGATGCGTGTTCTTCTCCTCGACGATGCGTGTCACACGCTCGATGAGCTTAGGATGCCTCGCCACCACGGCCAGGTCGGTCGTGAGGATCCCCTGCTCGCGCGCGAACTTCGACAGCTCGTCGGGGCTGACCGTGACGAGAGCGACGGGATACGGCCGCCGATCGCCGTAGACCATCACCTGGCTCACGAACGGATCCGCCTTCAGCAGATTCTCGATGTTCTGAGGCGCGATGTTCATCCCGCCCGCGGTGACGATCAGATCCTTCTTGCGGTCGGTGATGAAGATGAAACCGTCCTCGTCGATGCGCCCGATGTCACCGGTGTGAAACCACCCGGACGGCTCGAAGACGTCCGCAGTGGCCTGCGGCTGCTTGTAGTAACCGCGCGTGGCCACGTTCCCGCCGCGCGTCACGATCTCGCCGTCGTCCGCGATCCGCACTTCGATGCCGGGCAGCGCGCGTCCGACCGAGCCGAACTTGAAGTGCCCGGGGTTGTTGAACGAAAGCACGGGACACGTCTCGGTCAGCCCATAGCCTTCGAGAAGAAGGATGCCGGCGGCGTGGAAGAACTCAGCGATGTCGCGTGACAGCGGAGCCCCGCCCGACACCGCCCACTGGAGGCGCCCGCCGAGTGCCGCATGCAGCTTCGAGAAGACGAGTTTGTGCGCGATCGCCCGCTTGATAGCGAGGGCGGGCGGCAACGGCTGGCCGCGCTGCTGGTAGCGGCTCACCTCGCGCCCCACGCCGATCGCCCAATGGAAGATCTTCCGCTTCGCGGGCGGTCCGGCTGCGACCCCCGCCAGGATCTTCGCGTAGATCTTCTCGAAGACACGCGGAACGCTGCAGATGAAGTGCGGGCTCACCTCCCTGAGGTTGTCGCCGACCTTGTCGATGTTTTCCGCGAACGCCGTCACGAGCTGGTTGTAGATCCCGAGGAACGATTCCAGCCGCGCGAACGAATGCGCGAGCGGCAGGAACAGCAGGTGCACCCACCCCGGCTCCACCGGGTTCATCGCCCCCGACGCGCGAAGCGCGGCGATGTGATTACCGTGGGTCTGCACGACGCCCTTCGGCGGGCCCGTCGTCCCGGAGGTATAGACGAGTGTCGCGATGTCGTCGGACTGGGTGGACGCGACGCGATCGGCCAGCGTGCTCTTGTGGGCCGCTCCTGTGTCACGTCCGAGGCGTCGGAGCGCCTGCCATGTCATCACCATCTTCGGCGGTTCGAGCGGCTCGTACCCGGCGATCACGATGATCTGCTCGAGCTTCGGCATGCTGTCGTGCGCTTCGAGCGCCTTCGCGAGCTGGCCCGCGTCCTCGACGATCAGCGTGCGCGCCTCGGAGTCGTTCACGACGTACGCGATGAGATCGGGTGGGTAGCTGGGATAGATCGGCACGGTGACGCACCCGGCGCTGAAGATCGCGAAGTCCGCCTGGACCCATTCAGCGCGGCTGGCGGATAGCAGCGCGACGCGGTCGCCCTTTTCCCGTCCGAGGGCGAGGAGGCCGAGTGCGACCTCGCGGACGACCTCACCCAGCTCACGGGCGGTCACCGTGACCCATACGCCGTCGCGCTTGAGTAGTTGAGCCGGCCGATCACCGCCCTGCTCCACGCGACCCCAGAACATCCGCGCGAGTGTGTCTTCCGCCATGTCTGCCTCCGTTGACCGTCGCACAAAGTCACCAGAAATAAGGAGTTTCGAACCGTAGCACGCTGCATATGACGCGGCGAGTTAATTCACTCTTGCAGATCCTAACGCGCCGCGTTATTCTTTGCTCAAGATCAACTTGAACCGGAGGAAAACACGATGAACACAGACGGCGCCACGAGAGCAACCGATATCCCAGGGCAGTTCTCCGCCAAGACGGTCGAGGGCATGACGGTCTGGGCCGAGGCCAATCAGCGCATGCTGCGCGATCTCGTCGATCTCTCGGTGGGCGCAGCGAAGGAAGGCGTCCGCCTGTACGCCGAGCTTCAGCAGGGCGCCATCGAGGCCGTGCGTGAGGGTCAGTCGACTGTCCTGCGGTGGCAGACGAGCGGCCAGGACGGCTCGAAGGAGTTCTTCCGACTCCTCGAGGGCAACGCGCAGGCGGTGACCCGCTCGGCGGAGAGGCTGCAAGCGTCGGCCGAGCAGGCCGGCAAGGGTATCCAGGAAGCATTCGAAGCGACGGTCGCCCGGATGAAGGGCGCGTACACCCAGAACTAGGCTCGAAGTCACGTCCCCACGGCCGTTCGGCCGTGGGGACGCCGCTTATCGCTCCTCGCCCTTTCGCTTCTCCAGCCGCTCTTCCAGCAATCGCAACCGTTCACGCAGCGTAATGACTTCCTCGCGCAACCGGTCGGCATCGCCTTCTCCACCTTCACGTCGCGGTGCTTCGCCACCCTTCGCGGCATTCGGAGCGCCAGCGCCCCAGCCCGCACGAGTGGCCCAGTCGCGGAAGACGCGATCCATCTCGCGCTGACTCGTGACGACCCCTTCGAGGCTCGACCGCATGGAGCGCTGGACGAAGTCCTGCCACGCGTCACCGTGTTTGATCAGCTGGTGGAGGAACGCGGAGGGAAGCGCGGCCCGGCGGTTGCGCTCGTTCTCGAGGATGATCTGCGCGAGCGTCACCGAAGTAAGGTCATCGCCCGTGGAGGCGTCGACGACGGAGATCTCCTTGCCGCCCCGGATCATTTCCTCGATCTCCTCGAGGGTGACGTAGCGACTCTCCTGCGTGTCGTAGAGCTTTCGGTTCGAGTACCGCTTGATGATGTACGCCATGCGCCCTCTGTGCCCGCGCGCTAACGTGGAGGTCGCGGAGTTTAACACTCCGCGTCAAAGGCGACAACCGATCAGTTGGTGCTCGCCGACCGCATCTCGCGCATGACGGCGAGACCCTCCTCGGGATCGAGCAGCGGCGTTCTCGCAAGCGACGCGGCTTTGGCGGTCGACAACCCGGCGTTGAGCGGCCGCGCAGCCTTGAGGCCGAATGCGGCCGTCGGCGTCGGGTCGATCAGCGCGGGATTGAAACCGAACACCCGCGCCGCGGCACGGGCGAATGCCGTGCGATTCATCGGGCGTGCGCCGGCGACGTGAACGATCCCGGTGACGCCATCGTCCACGAGCTCGGCTACGACCTCGGCGAGGTTCGGCGCGTACGTGGGCGTGATCTCCTGATCGTCCGGGACCCGCATGCGCTCACCGCGCCCGAGGTGCTTGCGGAGCTGCAGCACGAAGTTCTTGCCGTCGTCGTTCCAGCCGAACACGCCCGAGGTGCGAACCACGAGCGTCCGTGACATGGTCTGGAGTGCGTGTTCGCACTCGGCCTTCTGCCGCCCGTACTCGTTGACGGGATGGCGCGGCGCTTCCTCGACGTACGGTCCCGCGGTCCCGTCGAAGACGTATTCCGACGAGAAGAATACGAACGGCACGCCGGCGCCCCGCGCAGCCTCCGCAAGTCGCAGCGTGCCCTCGACGTTGATCCGTCGCGTCGCGACGGGGTCGGCCTCGCAGCCTTCGACGTGCGGATCTGCGCCCGCACAGATCACCGCGCGTGGAGCTACGCGATCGACGAGATCCCGAGCCGCGTCGGTCATCGTCATGTCGAATGGCCGCAGGTTCGGGTCCGCGCGGCGATGATACGTGCCGATCGCGCCGCCGCGCCGCCTGAAGCTCCCGACGCAGGCGCGTCCCACGAGACCGGACGCACCGACGACGAGCACGATCCCCTCACCCATGGTCGACACTCCAGTCGCACGCGATGTGGTCGGTGGGAACTCCGCATGAAATGAAACGGCTTCATCTTACACAATCCCCTGCCGACCACGGTCGTTGCTCGGTGGCGCCACATGCCGTGCGCGCGTCGCTTCAATGGCTTGCTCCACGAGCCGCGTCCCGTCGATAATGCTCCGGGTGACGCACTCGGCTTCGCGATACACGTTCAAGCCCGATCCCTACAGCAGCCACTCCGTGATGTTGGAGTGGCTCGGTCAAGGCCAGGGACGGACGCTGCTCGACGTCGGCGCCGCCGACGGCCTGCTGTCGCGTCGCTTCACCGAGCACGGATGGCGCGTGACGGGACTCGAATGCGATCCGGTCGCGGCGCAAGCAGCCAGCCGGTGGTGCGAGCGCGTCGTCGTCGCGAACCTCGATCGCGAGATCCCGAAGCTCGAGAACCTCTACGACGTCATCGTGTGCGGCGACGTGCTCGAGCACCTCGCGAACCCGCTTCGCGTCCTCACGGACCTGACGCGCTTCCTCGCGCCTGACGGCGTGGTCGCCCTGTCGGTCCCGAACGTCGCACATTTCGTCGTTCGATTGTCGCTCCTGATCGGCCGCTTCGACTACTTCGACCGTGGAATCCTCGATTCCACGCACTTGAGGTTCTTCACCGAGCGGTCGGTCCGCGCGCTCGTGGCCGACGCCGGACTCGACCTCGAGCGGATTACGGCGACGCCGGCGCCGCTCTACCAGGTGCTGCCTGCACGCGTCCACGGAGCCTGGCTTGCCATGACGCATCGATTGAACGCGTGGCTCGCGCACTCGCTTCCCCGCCTGCTCGGTTACCAGTTCATCGTGCTTGCGCATCTGAAGAAGCCGTTCGGTTAACATCCTTCAGAGTCGTACCAGCTCCCCCGAAAGTCGTCGTCGTCGTCATGCCCGCGTACAACGCGGCGCGCACGTTACGGATGACGTACGAAGCGCTCCCCAAGGGGACCGTGAACGCGGTGATCCTCGTGGACGAGGGCCGACCGACACCACACTCCGGATCGCGCGTCAGTTCGGCCTCGAGGTCTTCGTCCACGATCCGAACTACAGCTACGGCGCGAACCAGCAAACCTGCTACACCGAGGCCATTCGAGCGGGCGCCGACATCGTCGTCACAGCGGCTCCGCGCTCGCGCAAGGCATGCCGTGGTGGAAGTTCATCGCGAGCCGCTTCCTGACCGCCGTCGAGAACTTCGTCTTCGGGCTCGATCTCTCGAATACCACACGGGCTACCGGGCCTTCCGCCGCGACGTCCTCGACGACCTGAACGTCGCCATGAACTCCGACGGATCATCTTCGACCAGGAGATCATCGCCCAGGTGATGGCGGCCGGCTTCCGCATCGACGAGATCGCGGTGCCACCGCGCTACTCCAAGGAGGCCTCCCAGGCGAGCTTCCTCCCGTCGAGTCCACGGGATGAAGATACTCACCGGCTGCTTCTGGTACCTGCTTCACGCCAAGGGCATCAGGCGCTCGCGCCGCATTCCCAGTCTGCGCGCGCGGTACCATCCGCGCATAGAACGCCTGTCGCGAACACCGCGCGCGAATGGTGCGAGCATCTTGCGAAAACGATCCCGCGTGCTAGGTTCAGAGCGGCACTCCGTAGGAGGGTCGACGCATGAAGCTCCAAGGCCGAACGGCGCTCGTCACCGGAGGATCTCGCGGCATCGGCCGGGCGATCGCGCTCGCTCTGGCCGAGGAAGGCGCGGACGTCGCCGTCAACTACGTGTCGAGTGAGAAGGGCGCGCGGGACGTCGCGAACGCCATCACGGCGATGGGTCGGCGCGCGCTCATCGCGCAGGCGGACGTCGGTGACTATCCCGACACGTTCCGCATGGCCCAGGAGATCCTGCGCGAGTTTGGCCACCTCGACATCCTCGTCAACAACGCCGGGATCAACTCCGACAAGACCTTCACGAAGATGGACCATGCCTCGTGGCGGAAGGTGCTCGCCATCAACCTCGACGGGGTCTTCAACTGCACCAAGGTCTTCATCGACCAGATGATCAAGCAGAACTACGGACGCGTCGTGAACATCACCTCCGTCATCGGGCAGATCGGCAACTTCGGCCAGGCGAACTACGCCGCGTCGAAGGCCGGCGTGGCGGCGTTCACGAAGTCGCTCGCCAAGGAGCTCGCCGGCAAAGGCATCACCGTGAACGCGGTTGCGCCCGGGTTCATCGAGACGGAGATGGTGGACGGCATCCCCGAAAAGGTCCGCAACAAGCTGCTCGACCAGATTCCGCTGAAGCGATTCGGACGTGCCGACGAGGTCGGACGGGCCGTGACGTATCTGGTGTCCGCCGACGGGGACTACATCACCGGCGCGGAAGTCTCGATCAACGGCGGGCTGTTGATGTGATGTAAAGACAATTGACGGTCACGGGCCGTCAAAAATAAGGTCCGCCGTCGCGGTCAGGCGCCGCGGCGGGTCGCCCGGCCCATGAGGGCGAGGCCAAGCGTTCCCCAGGCCACCATCGCCTGGGCCGCCCACGTCCACGGCTGAAGCGGCCATGCCGCAAGCGTGCCGAGCCCGCTTCGCCGCTCTTCGTAGACGACGGCGGTCTTCGACGGCATCACCCACGCCTCGCCCGCCAGCACCTCTTCGCCGTGCTGGCGCGCACCGGCTTGACGAACTTCAGGGTCTGCGAAAGGTAGATCGCGCCGGGTCCGGGAAGCTCGGTCCCGATCACCGCGGAGATGAGCCCCACCGTGAAGATCCCCGGCGCGATCGGTGTCTTGAAGATGGTAGCCGCGGCGTACGCAGGATCGCTGTGCACAGGGTTGTAGTCGCCCACGGCGCCGACGAAGCGTGCGATATCGTCGTCCTCGATGAGGCGGGTCAGCTCGGCGCGGTCGCCCGCGTTGAGCTCGGCCATGGTCTTTCCGATCATCAGGCCTTCCCTCCCTCGAGGCGGCGCAGCACCGCCGCAATCCCGTCTTCGAGACGGTCGAGACGCTCCTCCAGGTCCATGATCTGCTTCGAGAGCGCGGTCACCTGCGTGCGGGTGGGCAGGTTCAGCGCTTGCAGCGTGGCATCGATGGACTGATCGGCGGCCTTCTTCACAGGCGCGTAGCTGGTGAGCCACTGATCGAGCGAATGGCCCATGGCCTGCGCGAAGTTGTCGGTACCCATCACCTGCCCGAGCGCCCGGGACCACGCCTCGATCGACTGATCGAGGAACTGCTTCCACTGGGCCATGAGGTCCGGTGTCACCGGAGTGGTTGCAAAGATCCGTGACCACGTTTGAAGTCCGTGTTCCATCGCGGGCTTCCAGAAGGACATCGGATCGGGGGTCGGCGTCGGATTCTG
>JBGOTH010000001.1:0-41214 GCA_041476345.1 Methylomirabilia bacterium | reverse complement strand
GAGCGGCTGGACGAAGTCCCCGGCATCGGCGCCGATCTCGCCGGGAAGATCGCCGAGTACCTGCGCACCGGACACATCAAGGAGATCGACGCCGCCTGCCGTACGGTGCCGCGCGGCGTCGTGGAGCTCCTCGACGTTCCGAGGATCGGGCCGAAGACCGCGAAGCTGCTCTACACGCGCGAGGGCGTGACGAGCCTCGCGCAACTCGAGCGGCTCGCCGCCGCCGGCAAGCTGCGGGGGCTGCGTGGCATCCAGGCGCGCGCGGAGCGGAACATCCTGCGGGGCATCACGCTGGTGCGCGGCGGCCAAGCGCGGATGCCGCTCGGGCGCGCGCTCCCGCTGGGGCGCGAGCTCGTGCGCGCGCTCGAGGATGCGCGTGGTGTCAAGACGGTCACGCTCGCGGGCTCGCTGCGCCGGATGAAGGAGACGGTCGGCGACGAGCCCGCCGCTGCCGTCAAGGCCTTCACCGGCTTGCGGCAGGCCGCGGAGGTGCTGGAGCGTGGAACCACCAAGGCGTCCATTCGCCACCGCGAGGGAATCCAGGTCGACCTGCGCGTCGTGGAGCCTGAGTGCTTCGGCGCCGCCCTCGCGTATTTTACCGGCGGGAAGCAGCACAGTATCCGCATCCGCGAGATGGGCGTGAAGCGCGGTCTCAAGATCTCCGAGTATGGCGTCTTCCGCGAGAAGACGGGGCGCCGCATGGCCGGCGCCACCGAGGAGGAAGTCTACGCCACGGTCGGCCTGCCGTGGATCCCGCCCGAGCTGCGCGAGGACACAGGCGAAATCGAGGCCGCGAAAGCAAAGCGGCTCCCGCATCTCGTCACGCTGGCTGACGTGCGCGGCGATCTCCACTGCCACACCGACGCCACCGACGGTCATCATTCGGTCGAGGCGCTGGTGGAGGCCGCGGCGGCGCGCGGGTACGACTACGTGGCCGTCACCGACCACAGCCGGGCCGCGCGCGTCGCCGGCGGCCTCGGCCCCGATGAGCTGCGCGCCCACGTGCGAAAGATCCGCGCGGTGGCGACGAAGCATCCGAAGATCACCGTGCTCGCGGGGAGCGAGTGCGACATCCTGCCCGACGGGCGTCTCGACTATCCCGATCGCGTCCTCGCCGAGCTCGATATCGTGGTGGCGGCCGTGCACAGCCGCTTCAAGCAGTCGAAGCGCGAGATGACCAGGCGCATCTGCACGGCGCTCGCGAACCCGCACGTCGACCTCTTCGCGCATCCGACCGGCCGCCTCCTCGGGGAGCGCGAGCCGTACGACGTCGACCTCTGCGATGTGCACGCGCGGCGTGCGCGCGACCTCGGCGTCCTCCTCGCCATCGGGACCGACACGCACATGCTCGATCACCTCGGCTACATGGAGCTGGGTGTCGCCACCGCGCGCCGCGGATGGGTCGAGGCGAGCGGCGTGATCAACACGTGGCCGGCCAGGAAGCTCTCCGCGTGGCTCGAAGGGCACCGCGCCCTGGTGCGCTGACGTCCACCATTTCGACAAGGAGACCGGCATGTCCAGACAGATCAGCCCGCACAAGCTCGGACTGGTGCTGGCGACGTTCATCGGTGGCTGGCACCTGGTCTGGTCGGCGCTGGTCCTGCTGGGATGGGCGCAGCCGGTGATCGACTTCATATTCTGGCTCCACTTCATCACGCCGCCATACCAGGTCGGCGCATTCGTACTCGGGCGTGCCGTCGGGCTGATCGCCATCACGGCGACTCTCGGCTACGTCTTCGGCCGCGTCATCGGTGCGATCTGGAACGCGCTTCACCGGGCATAGGCGCTTGATGGCTTCGCAGCCCTTCGAGCATGATGCTGCCCGGTACGAGGCGTGGTACACCACGCTGCGCGGTCGGCGCGCCGATCGTGCCGAGTGCGTCTTGCTCGATCGGCTGCTGGCGCCGTTCGCGACGGCGCAGAGCGCACTCGAGGTGGGCTGCGGGACCGGACACTTCACGCAATGGCTGTCCGCTCGGCGGCTCCACGTGGCGGGACTCGACCGCGCGCTCGCCATGCTCGCGGAAGCGCGGCGGCGCCAGCCACGTCTGCTCCTGATCCAGGGCGATGCTCACGATCTTCCCATCCGGAGCCGGCGTTGAGCGAGGCGGTTCGGGTCGCGCGTCAGGGCGTGCTCGTCGTGGCGCTGAACCGCTGGAGTCTGGGCGGTGCGTCGCGCCGCTGGGGTTCCGATGCGCGCGGGCGGGTGCTCGGCCGCGCCCGGGACTTCACGCTCGCGTCCCTTCGATCGCACGCGTTGGCCGCTGCCGGGCCACGACTTCGCGGACTTCGGTGGGCGAGCGCCCTGTTTCCCGGCGGTCTCGTTGCCGCGCACGTCCGCATCCCGTTCGGTGGCGTCATCGGCATCGCCGTGGAGCTGGCACCGTGAGGGTGGAGCTGCCCGGGAGCGCGAAGCCGACCACCTGGCGCAACCGGACCGTCATCGGGATGGGTCTGACCAGCTTCTTCAGCGACCTCGGTCACGAGACGGCCACCGCCATCCTGCCGCTGTTCCTGGCCTCTATCGGCGCGCCGCCCGCCGCGCTCGGCGCGATCGAAGGCGTGTCCGACGCCGCGTCGAGCTTCGTCAAGCTCGGCGCGGGTTGGATCGGCGACCGCGTGCGGCGCCGCAAGCCCATCATCGTCGGCGGTTATGCGGTGACGGGCATCGCCACCGCGCTGTTCGGTCTGGCGACGGTGTGGCCGCACATCCTCGTCAGCCGGGCGATCGGCTGGTGCGGCCGCGGGATCCGCGGCCCTTTGCGGGACGCGATGCTCTCGGATTCGGTCGAGCCGCGAGTGCGGGGCCGCGCCTTCGGCTTCGAGCGGGCGGGAGACACACTGGGTGCGGTCGTCGGCCCGGTGCTGGCGATTCTGCTGTTGTCCGCGTTCACGTATCGCCAGATCTTCCTTGCGACGCTGCTTCCGGGCTTGCTGGCGGCGCTGTCATTCGCCGTGCTCGTCAGGGAACGCGGAAGGTCGTCGATCAGACCCCGAAAGTTCTGGGAGGCGCTCGGCGCGCTGCCGCCCAGGTTCCGGCTGTTCCTTGTCGGCGTGGCGATCTTCGGCGCCGGCGACTTCGCTCACACGTTGTTGATCTTACGCGCGGCGCAGGCGCTCACGCCGACGCTCGGCACGGCGCCGGCCGGGACGTTCGCCGTGGGGCTGTACACGGTGCACAACGTCCTCTACGCGGCAGCCTCCTATCCGATGGGAGCGCTCGGTGATCGCTACGACAAGCGGGCGGTTCTGGCCGGTGGCTACCTGCTCGCGGCGCTGATGAGCGTGGGGTTCATCTTCGCGTTTCCGTCCGTGTGGATGCTCGCACTGCTGTTCGGTGTCGGCGGGTTGTATATCGCGATCGAGGATACGCTCGAACGAGCGATCGCCGCCGACCTGCTGCCCGAAGACCTGCGCAGCACCGGCTACGGCGTGCTGGCGACCGCCAACGGCCTCGGCGATCTCGCCTCGTCGCTCGTCGTCGGCGTGTTGTGGACGGTGGTCGGCCCGACGGCGGGATTCGCCTATGCGGCCGGGCTGAGCGTGATCGGCGCAGCGATCGTGTTCAGAGTTCGCTGATGGAGAAGAGAAACCTTCCGCGACGGAGGACGGCGATTGCGCCACGACTCCAGTCCAAACGAGAGGAGTTCACGATGGCAAAGGACGCTCCGCATCCACCCCGATCTCCGAAGGCCGGTCGCCCTCCCGTCGAGACGCGCTCGACGCCCGCCGTCAAGCGGCGCCAGAAGAGCGCGACCACTGCCGTCCGCAAAGACACGATGATCCTCCAGAGTCCACGCGGGCCGCGCGTGCTGTGGGGACGGGCGAAGCCACGAGTCAAGAAGGGCTGAGCTATCCCATCGTGACGCGTACCTCGTGAGTCCGCCCGTCTTTCAGGCGCGGCAGGATCGGCGGATCGATGGGCTCGCCGTCGAGGAGCATCCGCTCGACCCCTGAGTTCACGCGGCGCGGGTTCTCCACGCGAATGTGAAGGACGGTGAGCCCGTCGCGTACGGCCATTTCGAATTCGGGCCAGCTCGCCGGAATGTGTGGATCGAGGCGCCATCCTGCCCGCGAAGGCCGCAGCCCCAGGATCGCTTCGATGCCCAGGCGATATGCCCAAGCCGCGGCACCTGTGTACCAGGTCCAGCCTCCGCGACCGGTCCACGGTGGCGCCGCGTACACATCGGCGGCCATCACGTACGGTTCGGCTCGATAGGTGACCACCGCACCGCGCGTGAGTGCGTGATGGATCGGCAGCAGCCGCTGGAACAGACCGACCGCGCGCTCGACGTCGCCGCGCTCCACCAGCGCCCAGAGCACCCACAGTGCGGCGTGGGTGTACTGGCCGCCATTTTCCCGAATGCCCGGAGGGTAGCCGCGGATGTAGCCGGGATCCTGTTCGGAGCTTGCGAAGGGAGGCACGAGGAGGAGGATCAGTCCATCCTCCTCGCGCACGAGGTGTTCTGCCACCGCGTCCATCGACGACGCGGCTCGCGGCTTGTCCGCCGCTGACGAGAGGACCGCCCAGGATTGGGCGAGGGAATCGATCCGGCATTCGACCCGCTGGGCCGATCCGAGCGGCGTACCGTCGTCGTAGTATCCACGCCGGTACCATGCCCCGTCCCACGCCGAGGCTTCGAGTGCGGTGCGCAGTTCCTCCGCCTGGCGTCGCAGCGTCCGTGCTCGATCCGTATCGCCCATGCGCTCGCTCACGCACGCGAAGCGCGTGAGCGTCGCGTGAAGGAACCAGCCGAGCCACACGCTTTCACCGCGACCGCCGATCCCGACGCGGTTCATCCCGTCGTTCCAGTCGCCGCTTCCGAAGAGGGGCAGGCCATGGGGACCCGCGGTTAGACCGCGCTCCAGCGCCGCCACGCAATGCCGGTAGAGCGGCGCGCGGCGTTCGCAGGGTTCGAAGCGGGCGTAGCGCTCGACCTCGTTCGGCTCGAGCGGCGCCCCGGCGAGGAATGCCACCTCCTCGGACAGAATCGTGTCGTCTCCAGTGGCCTCGACGTAGTGCGCCGTGATGAAGGGCAGCCACAGAAGATCGTCGGAGCACCGCGTCCGCACCCCGGCGCCCGCCGGTGGGTGCCACCAGTGAAGCACGTCTCCCTCCTCGAACTGGTGCCGCGCCGCCTCGAGGATATGGTCTCGGCACATCGTGGGTGCGGCATGGATCAGCGCGGCGACGTCCTGCAGCTGATCGCGGAACCCGACCGCGCCGCTGGATTGGTAGTAGCCGGTCCGCCCCCAGACCCGGCTCGAGAGCACCTGGTAGAGGAGCCACCGGTTGAGCATCACATCGAGCGCGGGATCCGGCGTGCGCACGGTCACCGTGCCAAGCACTGCGTCCCAGTGCCGCTGCAGATCGGCCCACGCGGCCTCGACGGTGGCGCGCTCGCGGTACTTCGTCACGAGGCCCAATGCCTCGTCGCGTCCCGCGGCCTGGCCGAGCATGAAGTGCACCTGCGCCGTCGCGCCGGGCGCGAGGTCGAGATGAAGCTGCAGCGCGGCGCACGGATCGAGCCCGGCGCGGACCGCGCTCGCGAGACCGATGCGTTCCATCGCCGCCGGGGCGGCATAGTGGCCGTGCCGGCCGAGGAACTCCGTTCGGTCGGCAGTCAGGCCGTGGAGCTTGTCGCTCGCCGCGACGAACGCCACGCGGTCTGCGAAATCCTCGTTCCACGGGCTCCGCGCGAGCAGGGCCTCCGAGGCCGGATCGAATTCCGGTACCACGAACGCCTGCGATCGATCGCGCGTTGCCCCGAGCACCCACTCGACGTAGTACGTCACCGTCAGGCGGCGGGGGCGGTCCAGCCGGTTGGTGAGCCTGAGCTCGACGAGCTTGATCGGATCGTCGGGCGGGACCCACAGACGCAACGTCTGCTCCAGTCCGTGGCTGCGGTGCACGAAGGTGGCGTACCCCGCCCCGTAGCGGATCTGGTAGCCGCCGTCGGCCGGGGTCGGCCGCGGCGTCGGAGTCCACACGGCACCGGTCTCCTCGTCGCGGAGATATACGACCTCGCCCGGCTCATCCGCCGTCGGATCGTTGCGCCACGGCGTCAGCCGGTTCTCGCCGCTGTTCTCGGCCCACGTGTAGCCGCCGCCGGACTCAGACACGACGAAGCCCAGGTGCCGATTCGCCACCACGTTCACCCACGGCGCCGGCGTCGACGTGCCCGGCTCCAGGTGGATCACGTACTCGCGGCCGTCGGCGCTGAATCCTCCGAGTCCGTTGTCGAACACGAGCGTGTCCGGTCGCGGGAGGCTCTCCGACGCCGGTGGCTGCGCCAGGCTCGGAACGAGGCGCGGTAGTCTCGCCGGCTCGGCTCCCATACGCGCGAGCTGCTGGCCGATGCTCCCCTGAGTGCCGTCCAGCACGACGCGCGCCGCCGACAGGAGCAGGATGCGATCGGCCTCCGCGATCCGAGCGGACGGGATGACGAAGACGCCGCCCGGCCGATCGCGCCAGGCGTCGGCACCGGCCTGCGTGATCGCACGGTTGACGTGATCGTCGGTCTCGGTCAGGTAGCCTTCGGCCCGCTCGTTCAGGATGACCACGTCCACGGAGACGCCCCGTCCTCGCCAGAAGCGGTGTGCGCGCAGCACTGAAGAGAGGATCGCCGCGTCCTCGGCGGAGCCGATACGCACGAGGAGGATCGGCAGGTCTCCGGAGAGCGCGTACTTCCACAGAGAGCGTTGCCCGAGGCGGTTTGCGGCGAGGATCCCGGCGGGAGCTCGCAGGGCGTCGTGGGAGTACAGGAGAAGAGAGAGCAGCATCGCCACCGCTGGGAGATCCTGCGAGCTGAGCGCCAGATCGGCGACTTCGGCTTCGCTGCGCTGGCGCGCCAGCTCGAAGCTCCACTCGAGGGTCGGAAGCGAGCGATAGCGGCGCGCGAGGGCGAGGACGTCCTCGCGTGAATTGGCGGCCAGGACCACATAGCCGATCGTCGCGGCGTGATACGCCGGGAGCTCGATCTCTGCCGACAGCGCCATGATCGGATCGAGCGTCGCGCCCGTCATTCCCGCGCCGGTCGGCTCGTCTCGGTCGAATGCGCCCGGCTGCCGCACCGTCCTTCCGCGGCCGACGAAGCGCTCGCGCGAGCTTTCGTAACCGGCCGCTCGCGCCCGTGCGGAGGGGAGCACCAACAGGTGGGCGAGCCAGGCGTCGGGCTTTCGCGCCGAGGGCGGGCGGCGGTGGAACACGAGCGCGTGCAGGTCGTCGACGTACTCGCTTTCGACGAACAGCTTGCTGAACGCCGGATGTCGCTGGTCCTCGGCTGCGTCACCGACCACGACCTCCGCGTAGCTCGTCACGACCAGCCGCCGCCGCGAGGCCGTGTGGTTCCGCAGCGTCACCAGCCGGACTTCGATGTCATCGTCCGGCGCCACGCAGACCTGCTCGTGAAGCGCGATGTCGTGGACGCGCTGACGCCGCTCGACCATGTGCGCGTGGAACACCAGCTCGCCGTCACCGGGCGTCACAGACCAGGAGAGTCGGCGGTCGAGATCGCGAAGGTACACACGGAAGCCGGGGCCGTCGAGCGTGCGGTCAGCCTGCCAGCGCGTGAGGGCCACGGCACCCCAGTCGCTGCCGCCGCCTCCTTCCGAGACGAGGACGCGATAGCGACCGTTCGACAGCACGTGGGCCTGCGGAATGCCAGTGCCGGAACGCGCCGACCACGGTGCGAGCGGTGCTCGCCGGAGTGGAGCAGGGCGAGGCATGGCGAGCACGAGGCGCGTCAGGGTCTTCGGAGCCGCGACGGCCGGACGCTCGAAGAGGAGCGTTTCCGTCGTTCTGACGATGGCGTCGGCGTGGAAGCGATGCACCATGCGCGCGTCGTGGATCAGGTTATTGATCGACGTGAGGATCATCCCCTGGTGGTGGGCCATGAACGAGCGGACGATGGCGTGGGTCGTCCCGGCCTCCAGACGTGACGCCGTGAAGTCCACGGCTTCGTAGAGCCCGTAGCGTCCCAGGACGCCGAGCTCGTCCAGGCGGTCGAGATTCGCCATCACCGCCGGTAGCGCAAACGGCAACGCGAGCAGGGAGGCATACGGCGCGACGACGATGTCGTCCGCCAACCCGCGCTTGAAGCCGAGATCAGGGACGCCGAAGGCGCGGTACCGGTAGTTGCGCTGGGCGTCGAAGCGGTAGTACTCCGATTCCGACATGCCCCACGGCACGCCATGACGGCCGGCGTATGCGATCTGGGTCTGCACGGCGGCTACGCACGCTCGACCCATCAGACTGTCCGGCGCTTCGCGCAAGAGCAGCGTCGGCATCAGGTACTCGAACATCGTGCCGTTCCAGGAGAGGAGTGCGGTCGCGCCGTCCACGCGAGCGAGCGGCCGGCCGAGCTGGAGCCAGTGCTCTTCAGGGACGTCGCCCTTCGCGATGGCGATGAAGCTGGCCAGCCTCGCCTCGGAGGCGAGCAGGTCGTAGTGGTAAGCGTCGTGGCGATCCGCGGTGACATCGTGGCCGATGTAGAAGAGTCGTCGTCCCTCGTCGTAAAGGAAGGTGAAGTCCATCGCATCGAAGAGCGCCTCGGCCTGTTCCGCGAGCACATCGAGAGTGGACAGCATGCTGCGCGCGGTCTCGCGTGCCCGTGCGATCGCCTTCTGGAGGCGCTCTGCCCAGGCGCGTGCTTCCGCCAGACCCGCCGCGTCGTTGGGCGACCCATCAAGTTGCTTCTCGAGCCGTGACAGGCCGGCGCTGGCGGTCTCGCACGTCGAGGGCAGCCCGTTCAGCGTGGGATCGACGGGGAGGCTTCGCTCGAGCGCCGTCCATGTCTCCGCCAGCGCCTCGCGAACGTCTCCAGGTCCCACGACAGGTGGCCTGGCATCCGGCGCCTCCCACGGAAGACAGAGCTCGACGTCGCGCCACATGGCCTCGAGGTGCTGGGGCACTTCGGCGGACCACACGCGCAGCTCAGAGAGCAGATCGGAATCGAGGCCTGCGCCGTCCTGCGCGATCGCCGCGAGAACGGCCTGATCGAGCTCGGTGCCGCCGCGCTCGAGGAGCGAGGCGATGCCGGGCCCCCACGCCTGCCGCGCCGCCTTCAACTCGATCGCCTCCGCGCGCATCTTCTCCACGCACGTGCGAAGGGCGGTGAACCGCTCGGCGTGCTCCTGTCGAACGCGTCGCTCGATGACCTGAGGCAGCATGTCCAGCGTGTCGATCAGCCCATCCCATCGGGCAGGCCCGATGACAGGGGCCCCGACGAGCTCCCGACAGGCCTGCTTCACGACCAAAAGACAGGCGGCGAGATTTCCGCTGTCGACCGTGGAGACATAACGGGGCGACAGCGGAGAGAGATCGCGTGTGTCGTACCAGTTGTAGAAGTGGCCGCGGTGGCGCTCCATGCGTGCGAGCGTCTCGAACGTGTTCCGCAGGCGCAGGATCACGGACAGCAAACCCGCGTGACCGAGATCGTGCGCGGACAGCGTGGCGAGTTGCAGGAGTCCGATGTTGGTCGGCGAGGTTCGCCGCGCGACTTCACCGCGCGGCTCCTCGTGGAAGTGATCAGGTGGCAGCCAGTGGTCGTCCGGTCCCACGAACCTGTCGAAGAAGAGCCACGTGCGGCGCGCCAGCAGACGGAGGCGTCGAGCATCGCCCTCCGACAGCGCCGCCACACGCCGACGTCGTGGCCGGCTGACGAACGCCGCGATTTCGGGAGCGAGGAGCCAGAGCGCCGCGAGTGGAAGCGCGGCCGGAAGCGCGGTCGGCCGACAGAGCGCGAGCAGCACCAGCGTGCCGATTGCGATGATGGGAGCCGTGACCATTTCGCGCCAGAACAGTCGGCGTGACTCCGTGTCAACCAGCAGGCGTGCCACGCGCGCCGCTGACGTCCATTCCAGAAGGCGGCGCCCCCGGCGCAGACGGACGAGCGTGCGGAGAATGGCGTCAGCCAGGACGACGGCGCGATGGGGGAGCAGGGCGATGTGGAGGATCCAGAGCACCGACGCAGGCCGCAGTCGCAGCACCACGCCCCGGACGGCCGGAGGCAAGGCCGCCACCCGATTCGCCGCGAGGAGACCTCCCATCGCCTCCGTGAGCAGCGGGGCCGCGAGCACGAGGACGGCGATCATCGTCCACACGGCGGGCGAGCTGGGGAACCCAACCCATGCCAGGAGCAGGAAGGCGAGCAATGTCGGCGGAAGCAAGGTGCGGCGAAGGTTGTCGATGATCTTCCAACGCGAGATCAGCGACAGTCGGTTCGGTGCGCGACCGCCTGCCGCAAGGGGTACCCGGGGGCCGAGCCACGGGAGCAATTGCCAGTCTCCCCGGACCCAGCGGTGGAGACGTCGCCAGTAACTACGGTAGTCGGCGGGGTAGTTCTCGAAGAGGACGACGTCCGTCACCAGCGCCGTTCTTCCGTGAATTCCCTCGAAGAGGTCGTGACTGAGGATTGCGTTCTCCGGCACCCGCCCGCGCAGGCTCGCCTCGAACGCCACCGGGTCGTAGATCCCCTTGCCGACGTAGACGCCCTCGCCGAAGAGGTCCTGGTACACGTCCGATGACGCGCGGGCGTAGAGATCGAAGCCGGGGTCCCCCGCGAAGAGGCGCGAGAGCGACGAGGCGGCGCCCGAGGGCGTCACTTCCATCCGAGGCTGCAGGACCGTGTAGCCGGCGGTCACGCGACCCGTCCCGGTCTCGATCTCGGCCCGGTTGAGGGGATGCGCGAGGGTGGCGACGAGGCGGCGGGCCGCGCCACGGGGGAGCTCGGTGTCCGTGTCCAGGGTGATCACGAACCGGGTCGTCGAAAGGAAGCTCGCATCGCCGACGTGCGTCGCAAAGCTGGTCCGATGGTCGCCGGCGAGCAGGCGGTTGAACTCGGCGAGCTGGCCGCGCTTGCGCTCCCAGCCCATCCAGCACCCCTCACCGGGGTTCCACAGTCGCCTTCGATGCAACACGTGAAACGGGCCGCTGGCGCCGTGCCCGTACTTTGCATTCAGCGCGCGCACGCCTGCTTCGAGCCGTCGTAGCAGATCGACGTCACCCGGCATCGATTCCTCGGGCGCGTCCGCGAGCGTGACGAGCAGGGCGAGATGGAGATTGGCGTCGGCGCTGGCGAGCCCGTGAACCTCGAGCCGCGACAGCAGTGGCGCGATATCGTCTTCCGGCGAGAGGATGGCGTGGACGACGATCATGGTTCGGCAATCGATGGGGAGGCCCTCGCGGAAGTCCAGCTTGGGCAGAACGCGCACCGGGACGACACGCGTCCCGAGACGGTTCACGACACTTACGGCGATGGTCGCGGCGGGGACGAGGGCCAGCACCAGCCCTGCAGCGATAACGACAGACGCGGTTCCCGTAGCGAGTAGCGCCATGCCCAGCGCCACCAGATGAACCACGGCAACCACGGCGATCGCGCCGAGGTACCACGGCGTCGGGTGACGCAGAAGGAAGCGACGCCATCGCGTTCCCCAACGGGGACGGTAGCCGACCGCGTGACCGAGCGCCTCGGAGCCGCCGTCGATGAGGTGGTAGCCGACATGGCCGCGACGGCCGTCCATGCCTTTCCGCGACCGCTCGACAGCCTCGCGCGCGACGGCTTCCTCGGACCAGTCGCTGCGCGCGGCCAGTTCTTCCACGACCTTGCGGTAGCGATCGCGCGTCTCGAAGTCCATCCGGGCGTACGCGCCGGCCGGGTCCTCGCGGAGGATCCGCTCGATCTCGCTGACCCTTTCGAAGAACACTCTCCAATCGGTGGTCTCGAGGGTGTGCAGACTGCGGATGCAGGCCGCGACGATCCGGTCCCCCGCCGTTTCCCCCGCGGCTCTCTCCTCGGGGAGTGCGATGGAGACGGCGGATGCCAGGGACTCGAGCAGCACGATGCGGAGGAGCACGGGCAGTGCCCAGACCTCCGCCACCGATAGAGTGCGGACGGTTTGGAATTCCTCGACGACCCGTACGATCGTGTCTACCTCGACGAGCTGGGCGCCGGCGGTGACGATTTCCTGAGCCAGTGCATAGCTCACGGGGAAACCGAGCAGCGGACCGGGAGCACTGGGCGGGAGACGGTGCTCGAACGCGGGCGGGAACTCCTCCCGAACCAGTTGGAAGGCCCGCTCGACGATGTAGTAGTTGTCGAGCAGCCACTCCGCCGCAGGTCGATCCGCGCCCGGGGCGCCTCCAGCGAGACGTCGATACGTGGCCTCGAGGGCTTCCTGCGGGCCGCGCAGGCGTTCGGCGAGCCGAACGCCCTTGCCACCGGATGCCACGCGTGCGCTCGCCGCCAGGGGATGCCCGGGCTTCAGTGCCCGGGACGGCTTCGCGCCGCCTCTTCGTCGGGCGTCGGCTCGCGTCCGGACCCGAGATCTTGAAGCACGAGAATAGGCCGGCGACTTTGCTCCATCAGCCGTGCCGCCACGCTGCCGTACCGTTCATTCGCGTCGCCGGTCCGCCCGTGCGCGCTCACCATCACGAGGTCGGCGCCGGTCTCGTCGGCCATCGCCCGAATGGCTCGTGCTCTCTGCGACGACACCACGATGCGCGTGCCGACTCGAACGTTCTGCTCCACGAGCCGGTCTCGCACCTCGCCGAGATAGCGCTCGGCTTCGACCCGGTTTCGCTCGGTGAACGTCGACGCGACCGCCAGATCCTCCCCCGATGGGGGCAGACGCCGTGGCATCTCGGGCTCCGGCACGACGTGCGCGAGGATGATCTCGGCGTCATGCGCACGTGAGAGCGCCGTCGCGAGCGGCAGGATGCACTCCGCGCGTGGCGAGCAATCGAGAGGCACGAGGAGCCGGCGCATCTGCACCTCGCCGATCCGCCGGCCTTCGGTCGCGCGCGCGGGGACGAGGAGCACCGAATTGTGCGTCCGCGCGACGACCATCGAGACCGTGCTGCTGAGAGCCCATCCGCTGAGTCCTCCCTCACCGTGGCTCGAGAGCACGACGAGATCGACATGCTGAGCCCCGGCGAAATTGACGATCTGCTCGGCGGGCCGTCCCTCGAGCAGCTCGATCGACGATGTGAGCCCTCTTGCCTTGAGCTCGCGGTCGATCCTGGTGAGCTCGCTCTGGGCCTCGACTCTCCGCATCTCCCAGTCCACGGCGTCGTGGTGATGGCTCGTCGAGCACGAGAGGGCAGGTTTCTCGAGGACGCGCAGGAGCGTCAAGCGCGCGGGCAGCGCCATCGCCACTGCGACCGTCCAGGGGAGAGCACATTCGGCGAGCGCCGACCCGTCCAGGGGAACGAGCACATGGCGGATCGCGAGCCCGGCGCACCCGGCTTCGGGGTGTCCAGTCATCGGCCCAGTGGCGGCTCCGGGAACGGTCTTCGAAATCAAGTTCACGGGCATGCTGCCTCCTCCAACGAAGGACCTCAGTTGAGGCAAGGGCGGTGCCAGAGCACGCCCGAGACACGATTCGCCGAACGCGACGTCTAACTGCGGCGTTCCACGGCACACCCGGCGATGCCAAGGCTTGGCTCCGAGAGGCTTGGGCGGGCACTCCCGCCTCACGTGTCCTCCTGCTGCCCCACCCCGGTCGTCAAGACCACAGCGGAAATAGGCAGCCGGGCGAGCGTGTCGCTGGAGGGGTGGCGGGCGTCCGAGGCCGCGCTTCCCGCTGCGGTCGAATTGGTAAGAATCTCGGGCGGGAAGCTGTACCTTCTTTGCGTCGTCGAACTTGGCCCCTCGGGCCCTTCTCTCCAATACCGACGCTCAGTGCACTCCGGCACCGGCTTCCCGAAGGAGGTCACTATGACGGGGCGCGCAATCGACGCCTCGACGTGGCCGACGCGTCCTCCGCTCGGATCGCGCGACCGGCGCTGGCGGGTGATCCTGCCGCTGTTGGTCGGCGGCCTCGTCGCTGCGCTCCCCGTGCCCGCCGGGCTCACGACTGAGGCCTGGCGCTACTTCGCGCTGTTCCTCGCGGTGATCGTCAGCCTGATCACCGAGCCGATTCCCGGTGCGGCGGCCGGGCTGATCGGCATCACCGTCGCGACGGTGCTCCTGCTCGTCGCGCCTCGGCCCGTCGACTCGATCCGCTGGGCGCTCACCGGCTTCGCGGACAGCACCGTGTGGCTGATGTTCGTCGCCTTCATGTTCGCGCTCGGCTACGCCAAGACCGGGCTCGGCCGGCGGATCGCGCTCCTGCTGGTCCGCCGTCTGGGCGGACGAACCCTCGGGCTCGGCTACGCGATCGCGCTGGCCGACCTCGCCCTGGCGCCGTTCGTCCCGTCGAACACCGCGCGGAGCGGCGGCATCGTCTTCCCGATCGTCGAGAACATTCCCGCGCTCTACGGCGCGGCACCCGGAGAGACCCGCCGGGGCCTCGGCGCGTACGTGATGTGGACCGCCTTCGCCACCACGTGCGTCACCAGCTCGATGTTCGTCACTGCCCTCGCGCCGAACCTGCTTGCCGTCTCGCTGATGAAGGAGATCGCCCACGTCGAGGTGACGTGGACGCAATGGCTGATCGGCTTCCTGCCGCTGGGCCTGCTGCTGTTCGTCGCCCAGCCCTTTCTCATCCATCGGCTCTGTCGGCCGGCGGTGACGACGACCGCGGAGATTCCCAGGTGGGCCGGCCGCGAGCTCGTCGCGATGGGCCCGCTCTCGCGGCGAGAACTGAGCATGGGGCTGCTCGCCATCCTCGCACTGTCGCTCTGGATCTTCGGAGGGCGGTGGATACACGCCACGACGGTGGCGCTCCTCAGCCTCTGTCTGATGATCGTGACCCGCGTCGTGTCCTGGGACGACGTCCTCGAATACCGGCGCGGGTGGAACAACCTCGTCTGGTTCGCGACGTTGATCACGCTGGCGGACGGTCTGGGCCGCGTGGGGTTCCTGCGGTGGTTCGCGGCGAAGCTGGCCTCTTCCGTCGGCGGTTTCCCGGTCGCGGTCAAGGTCGCCCTGATCGTCAGCGTCTTCTTCGTCGCGCACTACATGTTCGCGAGCCTCACCGCGCACGCCACCGCGCTCTTGCCTGTGCTGCTCACTGCAATCGTCGTGATTCCGGAGTTGCCCATCATCGTGGTCGCGCTGTGTCTGTCCTACACGCTCGGGCTCATGGGGATCATCACGCCGTACGCGACGGGATCGGCGCCGCTCTACTACGGCAGCGGCTACATCAGCCACCGCGACTTCTGGACGTTCGGGCTCGTCTTCGGCGCCCTCTACCTCGTGTCGATCCTCGTCGTGGAGCTGCCCTACCTCGTGCTGCTGTACCGCTGAGTGGCGCTCACCGGGCGGGGCGCCCCGTTCCCAGGTGTCCCCGCGTCGCCCCATCGCGACGGCGATCTCCCGCAGCGATCCGTCGGAATTCGAGCAAATCCGCGAGTTCGCGATCGGCACTCGTGTTGCACCCCCCTATCGCCACAGGCCGTTCCCGTATGACGGACCCCGGCGGTGCCGAAGGAGGAGTCCCGTGAGCGCGCAAGATCTGATGACGCCGAATCCGGTGTTCGTGAGCCCCGATGCGACCGTTGCCGAAGTCTGGGACCTCATGCGCGTGCGGGCGATCCGACACGTGCCCGTGCTCGACGGCGGCACCCTCGTCGGCATGCTGAGCGACCGCGACCTCGCCCACTTCGACATGGTGCCTCTCCTCACGGTTGACGGAGCCGAGGCGCTTCGCCGCGAGCTCAGCACCCCGGTCGTGAAGGTCATGAGCACCGATGTCGTCGCCGTCAATCCCGAGACGGGGCTCGGTGAAGTGGTCGACCTCCTGATCGAGCACCGCGTGGGCGCGGTTCCCGTCGTCAGACCCGAGACCGGTGAACTGATCGGCATCGTGAGCTATGTCGACGTGTTGGAGGCGCTACGGGAGTCGCTCGCCGACGAGTGACGTGCACGACTGAGCCGGGTAACGCGCGGCTCCTCGGCGACAAGAAGGGATACGTGTGACGTTGATTCTCGAACTGACGAATAAAGAATGCGTTGAGACGCTGACACGCCTGAGATTCGCCAGACTCGGCTGTTCACGTGACAATCAGCCGTACGTCGTGCCGGTCAATTTCGCTTACGACGACAGGCATCTCTACAGCGTCGCCGCGCTCGGTCAGAAGATCGAATGGATGCGTACCAACCCGCTGGTCTGTGTCGAAGCAGACGAAATAATCAATGACCATCATTGGACGAGTGTGGTCGTCCAAGGTCGCTATGAGGAGTTGCCGGATACGCCTGAATGGAGCGTGGAACGTGAATTGGCGTACGCGCTGCTCCAGCGGCGGGCCCTGTGGTGGGAACCAGCCTGCGTCGGAGAGACCCATCTTGGTGCTGTAGAGCCGCTGATTCCGACGTACTACCGCATTCACGTTGACCGGGTGACCGGTCGTCGTGCGAAGCCCGATCCGGTTGAGGCGGTCGCATTGTTCGAGCCAGCGACGACATCAAGATCCAAGGGCTGGCTCAAGAGGCTCCTGCGTCGCACAGGGCGGGCGCCCTGACAATCACCGATGCGGAACGCGACTCAGCGCTCGGGGACTCGCCGGTCGGCCGCCGCGCGCCACGGGCGGCGCACCAGCCACTTGCGGCCCTCCTCGAGACCCAGGATCACGAATGGGAAGAGCAGGAGCACGCTCCACTCGTGCACGCCGAGCGGCGCCAACCCGAGGACGGCGGGGAAGGGCGGCACGAGGATCAACACCACGAGCAGGCCGATCTCTGCGAGCACCGCCGAGATGACCATGCGGTTGGCGGCCAGGCCCACGTGGAAAACGGACACGCGATCGGTGCGGCAGGCGAACACGTTGCCGACCTGCCCGGCCACGATGGCGGCAAACGTCATCGTGGTCGCGCGACGGTAGATCTCACCCTCCGCCGCGAGCGGCAGCCCCGGACGCCAGCCGGCGAGCCAGTACACCCAGAAGAACGCCGCCAGCGCCAAGGCCGCCTCCGCGACGCCGAGGAAGCAATACGCGCGCAGCAGGCGATCGCGTCCGAGAAGCCGCTCGGTCCGCGATCGTGGCGGCCGCTCCATCACTCCCGGCTCCGGTGCCTCCGCGCCGAGCGCGAGACCGGGCAGGAGGTTCGTTCCGAGGTCGATGGCGAGGATCTGCAGGACGTTCAAGGGCAGCGGAATGTGGAAGAGGACGAACGCCAGGAAGGGCACGAGCTCGGCGAGATTCGAGACGAAGATGTAGGTGACGAACTTGCCGATGTTGGCCCATGCCGCGCGTCCGAGCCGGATGGCGGCGACGATGGCGGTGAAGTCATCGCGCACCAGCACCATCTCCGACGCCTCTCGGGCGACGTCGCTGCCGCGCTGCCCCATGGCGACGCCGATGTCGGCCGCCTTGAGCGCGGGCGCGTCGTTGACGCCGTCACCGGTCACGGCCACGACCTCGCCGCCCGCTCGCAACGCCTCGACGATCGCGAGCTTGTGCGCCGGCGAGGTCCGCGCGAACAGAACGCCCGGCTCGAGCGCGAGCTCGCGGAGCGCGCTCGCCGGGAGGCGCTCCACTTCCGCGCCGGTGACGACTTTCGTGGCCGCAAGCCCGATCTGGAGGGCGATCGACCGCGCCGTGAGCCCGTAATCTCCGGTGACGATCACGACGCGGATACCGGCGCGGCGGAATGCCGCGACGGCGCCGGCGACCTCGGGGCGCGGCGGATCCCACAGCGCGATCAGCCCGAGGAAGGTCAGCTCGTGCTCGATGACGCCGGCCGGCGCATCGTGCAGCTCGCTCCCCACGGGGCGCGTGGCGACGGCGAGGATGCGGAGTCCTTCCGCGGCGAGCCGGTCGTGCTCGGCGAGGATCGCCTGGCGCTGCGCCTCGGTGAGCGACACCGTTCGTCCGTCCTGCCGTATCGACGCGCAGAGTGCGAGCGTCTCGGCGGGAGCGCCCTTCACCCAGGCCGTGCGTTCACCGCGCCCGTCGCGCACGAGCGTCATGCGCTTGCGGAACGAGTCGAACGGGTAGGGGGTGACGATCGGCGCCGCGTTCCGGAGGGCGTCCGGATCCGCGCCGGCCTGGGTGGCCGCGGTCACCAACGCGACCTCGGTGGGATCCCCGCGGTCGCGGCCGGCGAGCGACGCGAGCGTGGCGGCCTCGAGAAGCTCTCGACCGGCGGAGTCATCGCCGGCGATGACCCGGCCGTCGATCCACAGATGACGGACCACCATCGTGCCGAGCGTCAGCGTGCCCGTCTTGTCCGTGCAGATCACGGTCGTCTCGCCGAGCGTCTCGACCGCGCTCAGCCGCTTCATCAGCGTGCCGGCGCGCGCGAGTCGCTGGACGGCGAGCGCAAGGGTCAGGCTGAGGGTGGGGAGGAGACCTTCGGGGACGTTCGCCACGATGACGCCGAGCGCGAAGAGCAGTGCCTCGCCGAGCGCCAGCCGTCTCGCCGCGACGCTCAACACGAAGGCGCCCACGCCGATCCCGACCGCCAGGGCCGTGACGACCCGGGTCGTGCGCGCCAGCTCGCGCTGGAGGGGGCTCGCGGTTTCCTCGACCGCCTCGGTGAGCCTGGCGATCCCGCCGATCTCGGTCTCCATGCCGGTCGCGGTCACGAGCACGGTGGCGGCGCCGGCCATCACGCTCGTGCCCGCGAAGACGAGCTCGGTACGCTCGAGCCGCGGGACGTTCTCGCGACCGTCACCGCGCAGCGGCAGCTTGAACACCGGCTGCGGCTCGCCGGTGAGCGCGCTCTGATCGACGCGCAGGCCCGCGGCGTCGAGGACGCGGCCGTCGGCCGGCACGTGGTCGCCCTCCGCCAGCTGGATCACGTCACCCGGGACGACATCGGTGAGGTCGACCGTGACGACCGCGCCGTCACGCAGGACCGCGATGCGGCGCGGGAGGAGCGCCTGCAGCGCCTCCACCGCACGCTCGGCCCGGTACTCCTGCACGAAGCTGAAGACGCCGTTGATCACGATGACGCCGAAGATGGCCCAGCCGGCCTCCGGCGAGCCCACGAGGAAGGCGAGCGCGCCACCGATCCAGAGCAGGGCGGCGAAGAGGCTGGTGAGCTGGGCGACGAGACGCGCGGCGAGCGACCGGCGCGCCCCTCGGCGCAGTTCATTGGTTCCGCACGCGGCGAGGCGGCGCGTTGCCTCGGCGCTTTCGATCCCGCGGGCAGTGCTCCCGAGCAGCGCGAACAGCGTCGCGTCGTCGAGCGCGGCTTCGCCGGCACGCGCCTGCGCGGGACCGAGCGCCTCGACCAGGTCCTGGCGATTACGAGCGGAGATGAGCCGTGCGCGCACGTCGATGTTGGCGAGGCAGGCGGCCAGCCGCGCCGCAGCGCGCACCCCGCGCGCGCTCGCTGCGAGGGGCGCCTCGAGGACGACGACGAGCCTCGCCCGCGAGCCGTCGGGCCCGAGGGGCGGCGCGTGGTCGAGGACGACGCACGTCAGCGCAAGCGTGCCGGCCCCCTCGTCGCGCACGAGGACGACGTCAGGCGCGAGGGCGACCGGCCGCGCGCGGGAGAGCCCCGGCCGACCGAGCGCGCGCGCGAGGGCTTCCAGGCAATCGACGGCAGGCCCGAGCGACTGCGGATCGCCGGCGACGAGCGACGTGAGGGGCGGAGCGGGCGAGGGCGCAGCCGGCATCGCGGTCAAACGACACCACGGACGCGGCCGATTTTCACGAACGCCGTGACCGCGCGCTCGAGATGGGCCGGCGTGTGGGCGGCGCTGAGCTGCACGCGGATGCGCGCCGCGTCCCTGGGGACGACGGGATAGGAGAAGCCGACGACGTAGATGCCCTCTTCCAGGAGATCGCCGGCCATCTGCTGGGCGAGGCGGGCGTCGCCCAGCACGATCGGGACGATCGGATGGACGCCGGGGCGAATGGCGAAGCCGGCGGCCGTCATCGCTGCACGAAACCACCGCGTGTTTGCGGCGAGCACGTCACGCCGCATCGACGACCGCGCGAGCAGCTCGAGGCAGGCCAGGGACGCGCAGACGAGCGCGGGCGGCAGCGTGTTCGAGAAGAGGTAGGGGCGCGAGCGCTGCCGCAGGATGGCAACGATCTCGCGCCGCGCGGCCGTGAAGCCGCCGCTGGCTCCGCCGAGCGCCTTGCCCAGAGTCGACGTGATGATGTCCACGCGCGCCTGGACGCCGCAATGCTCCGGCGTCCCACGCCCGGTGGGACCGAAGAAGCCGGTGGCATGGCTGTCGTCCACCATCACGAGGGCGTCGTAGCGGTCGGCGAGATCGCAGATCTCCGCCAGGGGTGCGACGTCGCCGTCCATCGAGAACACGCCGTCGGTGGCGATGAGCCGCGTGCGCGCGCCGCGCGTCGCCGCGAGGATGCGCTCCAGGTCGGCCATGTCACCGTGCGCGTAGCGGTGGCGTTCCGCGCGGCAGAGGCGGATGCCGTCGACGATCGAGGCGTGGTTGAGGGCGTCGGAGATCACGACGTCGCCCTCCCCGAGCAGCGTCTCGAAGAGGCCGCCGTTGGCGTCGAAGCAGGACGTGTAGAGGATGACGTCGTCGGTGCCGAGGAAGCCGGCGATGGCCTCCTCGAGCTCCTTGTGAATGGTCTGAGTGCCGCAGATGAACCGCACGCTGGCGAGCCCGAAGCCCCAGCGGGCGAGCCCATCCTGGGCGGCGTGGACGAGTGCCGGGTCGTCGGCGAGGCCGAGATAGTTGTTGGCGCAGAAATTGAGGACCGTCCGGCCGCCGACCGTGACCTCGGGACCCTGCGGTCCCTGGAGGACCCGCTCGCTCTTGAGCAGTCCCGTCGCCTCCATCTCGTCGAGCTCGGCCGCGAGTCGCTGCTTGACGATCTCGCCGTACATCGTCATGCCTCCTTTGAATCCCTCTCGACGCCCGCCGCGGCATATCGGCGCCTGACGTTCGGGAGAAGGTACTCGTCGAACGTGCGCTGGAGGTCGTGCGCGGCCCGAAAGCCCCAGTCGCGGCGCGCACGCGCGTCGTCCACATCTTGGGGCCAGGAATCGACGATGGCCTGACGGCGGGGATCGGGCGCGAACGTGATTCGCGCTCCGGGAAACGCCTCGCGCACGAGATCGGCCAGCTCACCCGCGCTCGCAGAGAATCCCGTCACGTTGTACACGGCGCTCGTCAGCGATGCCGCCGGTGCCCGCAGCAGGGTCAGGAGCGCGTCGATCGCGTCCGGCATCGCCATGAACGGAATCCGGGTGTCGGCCCGCACGAAGCAGGTGTAAGGCCGGCCCTGGGCCGCGGCGTGGATCATCTCCGGCGCGTAGTCGCTGGTGCCGCCGCTCGGCATGGTGAAGGCCGAAATGAGTCCCGGGAAGCGGATCGCGCGGAAGTCGACGCCGCTCGGCCCGGCCTGGGGCGCGAGCTGGCGGTAGTGACGACCGAAGTAGCGGCCCAGGTGCTCGCAGTAGAGCTTGTTGCAGCCGTACATGGTGACGGGCGTCGTCCACTCGTGCTCGCCCACTCGGCCCACCGCACGCTTGGTCGGCACGTCAGGCAGGCCGTAGACGGCGATCGAGCTGGGGAAGAGGAACGTCACCGGACGCCCCAGCGCGCGCGCCTCCTCGACGGCGAGCCGCAGCAGGTTCAGCGTTCCATCCACGTTTACCTCGTGCGCGGTTTCGGGCACGAACTCGGCGCGGGTCGACAGCAGCGCGGCGAGATGGAAGATCGTGGCGATCTCGAACTCGCTCGTGAGCCGGTCGAGCAGACGCCGATCGAGGATGTCGCCGACTCGCACGGCGACGCAATGGCGGGCGAGCTCCGGATCGAGCGCGCGAACGTCGAGGGCGAGGACGTCGACATCGCCCGTCCGGGCGAGGCAGCGCACGAGCGCATGTCCCATCTCGCCGCCGGCGCCCGTCACCAGGGCTACGGGTCTGCGCGCCATCGCGGATCAGATTCCCGTCAGCGAGGCGGGTAGCGGAGGAGCGCCGCCACGCCTCCTACGCGCGCGAGCCCCTCGTGCCCGTCCACGCTCGCGACGTCGCCGTCGGCGGCAAGGACGCACCGGACCATCGCTTCACCGAGCTCCATCGGATTCGTCACGGCGCTGCACCATTGGCAGACGGCCGTCGCGGCACGCTGGAGCGCGTGGCAACGGGAGCACACTCGCCCATCCTCCTCGTAGGTCTGCAGCAGATAGAGACGATCGACCGTGCCGCGGTTGACGGCGTCGACCGTGGCATCGACGCCGGCGGACGCGCGTCCGCCTCCTTCCGCGTCGACCAGGACGGAGTCGAGAGCCGCTGCCTCTTCGCCGGCGTTCCGGTGCCGGATCAGCGCAAGCGCGCGCTCTGCGAGCACGCTCGAGGGCTCGTAGCGCGCGCCCGCCACGTTGCCGACGATCCGTCCCGCCAGCCGCGGCGGGACTTGTGTCCGGAAGACGGCGAGGTTCCGCGCCTCACCGGCGAGCACGATGGCCCGAAGACCGTAGTGGTCGACGGCGGCGGCAAGCGCATCGGCCACGGCGTCGAAGTGACGCTTGCGGAGTTCGTGGATGTGGCGCTGGTAGCGCGACTGCAGGAGCAGCAGCCAGCCGCCGCGGCGATGCTGACCGATCACGTCGGTCGTCTCCAACGCGATCTCATCCGCGGCGCCTTGCTCGGTCAACGCGATGACACGTGCGCTCTCACCGTCGACGAACAGCACGGCCGCCCGCGGCGCCTCGCCGAGCGCGGCCACCAGCGGCCGCAACCGCGGGATATCGGCCATCGTGAATGTGTCGGTGAACGGGACGGCGAAGGATAGGATCTCGCGCATATCTCCCGACCCTCCGACGAACATCGCCACGCCGGCCGCGTCGGGATGGAACTCCTGGCGAACGAGCCGCTCGCCCTGCGCGGCGATCCACGCGAGCTCGTCCTCGAGTCGACCGGCGGCCATGGCGGCGGCCTTGCGCGTCTCGTTCTTCAGGAAGACACGCACGCGCTCGCGTTGATGCTCGTCGGTCCAGCGCGTATCGAGATAGACGCTGATCACCGGCGCTCGCCCCGGTGCCAGCCGCGCGAGTTGCTGGAGCTTGGCGGCGATGTCGAACGTCGTCGATGCGGCCGTGCCGGCCCCTGTGTCGCTCATCCGTATCCTCTCTTCAAGGCGGCGCAGCGCGGGTGTTGCGATCGCGCCGTGGATCGATGTCTTTGATGGTGTCGCCCGGCTCAAACCGCTCGCAGGGACAATCGGGAACGCGACAGCGCCCGCTGCCTGCATGGGCGCGCTCCGGATGGCCGCAAATGCAGTTCATCAGGCGCCGTACGTGTGGGCGAGACCGACACCGGCGATCAGACGGTTGTCGACGGATTCCTCGGGCCCTACGGTGATCACGTCCGCCGTCATGATGTCCTCAACGTTCATCGCTGACTCCCGCGCGCGAGCCAGATCCTGAGCAAGAGCGAGACCGATCCAGAAGTACGCGTGAACACAGGCTTGGCCCGAAGAGCTGACGCCTCACCCGGGGCACGGTTGCCCCGGGTGAGGCGTCGCCGCACCATCCCGGGCCGCGCTGGCCGACCGCCGCCGCGGAAATGGTGCGCAGCATCACGGCACGTTGGCAGGGTTTGTGGCCTCGGCGATGGCGCGCCGGACGTCGACCCGCGCCAGGAGGAGTAGGCCGGCGGCGAAGAAGACCACGAGCGAGAGAAGGGCCACGCGGTAGCTACCGGAGAATTGAAGCGACAGGCCGAAGACGAGCGGTCCGAGCCAGCTCGTCCCCCGATCGCTCACCTCGTAGAGACTGAAATATCGGGCCTCGTAGCCGTGCGGGATCATCAGCGAGTAGAGCGATCGGCTGAGGGCCTGGCTGCCGCCGAGCACCAGCGCGATGACGACGGCCAGCCCCACGAACTCGCCGGGCGTCCTCAGCAGCGCGTACACGTACACGAGCGCGCCCGTCCACCCGAGGAGCGCAATGATGATCGCGCCCTTGGCGCCCGATACCCGTGCGACCTGCTCGAATGCCAGCGACCCCAGCAGCGCGACGAACTGCACCATGAGGATCACGCCGGCGAGGGTCGCCATCGACAGTCCAAGCTCCTCGTGGCCGAACTGAGACGAGAGCGTCACGACCGTCTGGATCCCGTCGTTGTAGAGGAGGTAGGCGACGAGGAAGAGCAGGGTGCGCGGCTGCTTCCGCAAGGAGCGCACGGTCAGCGCGAGCTGTGTAAAGCCGGCGGTGAGAGAGCGCGCGTGAGGCGGCAACGGCGTGGCCGGCTCGGTGCTCCGCAAGGTCAGCATCGGGACGAGCGTGAACAGCGCCCACCAGAGGCCGGCGGAGGCGAGGCTGATACGCGTCGCCTGGTCGCCAGTAAGCCCGAGCGCCGGCGCGCGGGACACGAGGCCGAAATTCATGGCAAGCAGCAATCCGCCCCCGAGGTAGCCGAGCGCCCAGCCTCGCGAAGAGACCGCATCACGCTCATCCGGCGCCGCGACGTCCGCGAGGAGCGCGTTGTAGAAGACCACTGACGCCCCGAAACTCAGGTTGGCGATGACGCACAGGACTCCACCGAGCACGTAGTCCGGCGCGCGCACGAAGTAGAGGGCCATGGTCGTGCAGGCGCCGAGGTACGCGAAGACTCCGAGCATCTGCTTCTTGCGACGCGAATGGTCGGCCATCGCTCCGAGCGAGGGGAGCACGAGTGCCTGGAGGGCGACGGAGAGCGAGACGACGTACGGGAAGAACGATCCGGCGTGGAGCGAGAGACCCAGCGGATGGACGAATCCTTCCGCATCGGCCGCCGCCCGCGTCACGGCAGTCAGGTGGGGTCCGAGGAACACCGTGATGACCGTGGTGGAGAAGGCGGAGTTGGCGAAGTCATAGAAATACCAGCCGACGCGTGCTCGGCGCCGATCGTCCACGGCTCACGCCGATTCGTTCGCCGCGCGCGCGATCTCGGTCCGCGCGAGATCGCGCAACCGTACCATCTCGCGCCAGCCGACTTCGGCGGGCTGAAGCGGCGTGCCGACGGTGATATGCACGGCGCCGCGGCGCGGGCGATACGTGTCTGCGGGCAGGATGTCGCGCGAGCCGCGGATGCCGATGGGTACGATCGGGCAGCCGGCCTCGACGGCGGCCTTGAACGCCCCGAGTCGAAACGGCAGCAGGCCGCGTGCCCGTACGAACGTGCCTTCCGGAAAGAACAACAGCGGCGTACCGCCGCGCAACAGCGCGGTAGCCCGCGCAGCGTCGTTCACGCTACGGGACAGATCCACGCGGTCGACCGTCAGATGCCCGAGCTTCTTGACGACCGCGCCGACGAGCGGCGACACGAGCAGCTCGCGCTTGGCGACGAACCGGAAATCCGTGGGCAGCGCCGCGAGGAGCGTCACCACGTCGAGATAGCTCGCGTGGTTCGCGACGAAGACGGCCGCTCCGCGCGGGATGTTCGCGAGCCCTTCGACGGAGAGCGGGCACCCGGCAAGCGCGAGGATCAGCCGGCACCGGCGGCGGACCGCCGCATCGAGACGCGGACCCGAGAGGGTGTGGGCGGCCACCCACAGCGGCGGCAGCGTGAGGAGCAGCGCGATTCCGACGCGGAGCAGGAACGCCGTCGCGGCGAGCACGGCGCCGGCGCGCGTGAGGACGAGCCGCGCCTCTTCGGCCAGAAGCCGTAGCCGCTGCCACCGTGCGGCGTGAGCGGCGCGGGGGACGAGGGCGCCCGCGAGATACGCGGCGCGCGTGGCGGAGCGGCGCACCTTGCCACTCGAGGTCTTCAGGACGACGCCCGGGCCCGCGATCACGACGGTGTCGGGCGGCAGGCCGAGCGTTGCCACCACGCGCTCCAACACGGCCGCCCGCAGTCGCTCGCGCGCCTCGCGGTCGGTCGCCCGCGTCTCCGCGACCACGATCAGCCGCTCGGTGCCGATCGCGGGATCCGCGACGCCGAAGGCGGCGACGCAGCCGCGCCGGATGCCACTGACGCCGCCCACGACGTCCTCGATCTCCTGCGGATAGAGATTGCGGCCGGCCTTCTTGATGAGATCCTTCACGCGTCCGGTCACGAAGAGCTCGCTGTCCGCGCAGTAGCCGAGATCCCCGGAGTCCATCCAGCCGCCGTGCATGACGGCGCGGGTCAGGTCCGGCTTCCGAAAGTAGCCCGCGGTCACCGAGGGGCCGCGGAACTCGATGCGACCTTCGACGCGCTCGCCGACGGGACGTCCGTCGGCGTCCACGATGCGGATTTCATGGTCCGGCAGCGGACGCCCGCACGAGACGAAGCGCGCAGGCATGGCGTCGGTCGGCGCCGCCGGCTCGGCGATGCGACGACGCTCGAAGAGATCACGCGCGACGGCATCGACGCGCGGACCGCGCTCCGGAGGCGTCATCGTCAGTCCGACCGCCGCCTCGGCGAGCCCGTAGACCGGACACATCGCGGTCGCGCGCAACCCATAGGCCTCGAACCGCCGCGTGAACCGCTCGATCGTGTCCGCGCTGACGGGCTCCGACCCGTTCAAGGCAAGCCGCCACCGGCTCAGGTCCAGTGAGGCCAGCTCGTCATCGGCGATGCGCTTGGCGCAGAGATCGAACGCGAAGTTCGGCGCCGGCGAGAGCGTGCCCCGATGGCGGTGCAACGCCGTTAGCCAGCGCGCCGGCCGGGCGAGGAAGGCGAGCGGAGACAGAAGGACGACCGGGATGCCGTGATAGAGCGAGCCGAGCCAGGCGCCGATCAGCCCCATGTCGTGATAGAGCGGCAGCCAGCTCACGCACACGTCGTCCGGCCGGACGTCGAGCGCGCGGCCGATGGCGCGGATGTTGGCGAGCAGATTCGCGTGGGAGAGGACCACGCCCTTCGGATCGCCGGTGCTCCCGGAAGTGTACTGGATCAGCGCCGTCGCCGACGCGGCGCCGCTCGCGGGAAACGTGGACCCACCGGCGGCGCTGAGCTCGTCCGCGGCGACGACGGTGGCGATGGTCGGCACACGCCGGCGCACCGCACGCGCGGCCTGCGACGCTTCCCGGAATGTCACGAGCATTCGGGCCTCGGCGTTCGCGAGGATCCCGACCTGGCGATGCAGGTACTCCTCGATGCGTCCCGGCCGGAAGGGCGGATAGATCGGGACCGGGACCGCGCCGGCGTGAAGGATCGCGAAAAACACCGAGAAGAACGCGGGCTCCGTCCGCAGCATCAGCGCAACGTTGTCGCCCGGGCTCACGCCCCGCGCACGGAGGCCGGCGGCATCCCGAACCGTGTGTTGCCACAGCTCGCCGTAGGTGATCGGCTGCTCCGTGCCGTCGTCACGTCGGAGCACGATGTGGACGCGATCCGGATTTCGCTCCGCGTGCCAGCGGAGCACGTCGACGAGCGTTCGCGCGGACGCGGGCGCGGCGACGCCCGGCCCCACTCCCGGTACCTCGAAGACCGGTTCCGCCGTGAGCGGGCGGGCCGCGACGATCGCGTCGACGACATCGGAACAACGCTCGGCCTCTGCCATGACGGCGTCGCCGAGACGGACGCCGAAAGCGTGCTCGAGCCGCAGCACCAGCTCGACGCGCTCGAGGCTGCCGATCCCGAGGTCGCGGTCCAGCACGTCGTCGAGCCGTGCGCCGCGTGCGGGCGCGGTCCCGAGCTCGGCAGCAAGCACCGCCGTGATCTCGAGCACGTTGTGCTCGACGCCCGCGCGGCCCGACGTCTGCGGAAGCGCTCTCGCCGCCATTCTGCTCTCCGCGCTGTTGCGTGCGTCCCATCGCGACGCGCCGCGGTGGGCGAGCACGACGCGCCGTGGGTGACTAGGAAGCGGCGATCTTCACGTCGCCTTCGCCGGCGAAGTGCGCCTTGAGGTCGTGCCGACCCTTCGAGAGGACGGCGGCGGTTTCCATGAGGTCATAGGTGGAGTTCTTCAGCATGGGGATCACCGCGCGCTCGACATGCGCCGGAGTGTGGGCACTGGTGACGGCAAACTCCCGCGCGATGGTGTCGCCCGGCTCGACCCGCTCGCACGGACAATCGGGAACACGGCAGCGTCCACCGCCCACGTGCGCCCGCTCGGGATGGCCGCAGGTGTAGCTCATCGTGGAACGCCCAGGTGTCGGTGGAACCAGTCGCTCGCGAGACGGGCGACGATCTGCAGTGTTCCAGGCTCCTCGAAGAGATGGCTGGCACCCGCCACGATCTCCAGTTTTTTCTCGGTGGTGAGCGCGTCGAGCGCGCTCCGGTTCATCGCGATGACCGGCACGTCGAGACTCCCGACGATGAGCAGCGTCGGCGCCTTCACGTTCCGAAGCGCACGCGCGGCAAGATCGGGACGTCCTCCGCGCGACACGACGGCGGCCACGACCCCCGGGCGTTCGGCGGCGGCGATCAGCGCGGCGGCCGCGCCCGTGCTGGCTCCGAAATAGCCGACGGACATGTGTCGCGTGTCCGGCCGCGCCGAGATCCAGTCCGTGACGGCGACGAGGCGGCGCGCGAGCATCTCGATGTCGAACCGCAACGCGCGCGTCATCTCGTCCACGCGCTCCTCGTCCCTCGTCAGGAGATCGAAGAGCAGGGTCGAGAACCCCGCGTTCTCGAGCGCGCGCGCGACGTAACGATTGCGACCGCTCAAGCGGCTGCTGCCGCTCCCGTGCGCGAACAGGACGATGCCGCGATCGCCCGGCCGGGTCGCGAGGTTTCCGTGAAGGGAGACATCGTCCGCAGGGATCTCGACTTCCGGGACGTCGGCGGCGTACGGGAGAGGGGTCATCGTCGTCTCACAGCGAGGATGTCGATGACCGTCTTTCCGCACGAGCGACCTCGAACGCCACCGGTGTCATCCGATGAGGCGAGCGACCGCCGCGAGGATGAGCCATAGCGCCGTGCCCAATCCCACGCCGAAGGCGACACCTGCGAAATCCAGCGCACGCTCCCGACGTTGCCGTCCCTCGATGTACCCGGATCTGGCGATGCCGACGAGTGCGTCCATATCGCGCCCCCTTGCGCCGCAGGGAGGTGCATCGTTAATGCCACGCGGTTACCCGCGTAATTGGGCAAAACCGCGTGACGTGCGCCGGAAGGTGTGAGAGGCCGATCCGCACGAGTGTTGCGCCCGCGTCTCACGTGGGGTCATTGCGCCCCAACGCGAGCGCCCGACGTCTCAGACGCCGTCGTCGATCGTCCACGCGCTCGCCCCGTGCCGGATTCGGAGTCGGACGAGGCGGAGCGCCCAGACGTCGAGCCATACCCCGATCGCGAGCGACAGACCCGGGTCGATCCACCACCACCCAAAGAGTCTGATGAGCAGCGCGCCGGCGAGTCCCGCGACAGTGATCATTCCATCGGCGAGCTCGTGAGCGAGCGCCGCACGAAATGACCAGCGGGATGCGGCGGGGGTCCGAAACAGCCAGGCGGTCGCGACGTTCGCGCCGAGCCCGAGGAGGGACAGCAAGAGGAAGGCCGGCGCGGGCGCGCCGTGGTTGGCGAAGAGCACGGCATTGATCGAGGCGGCGGTGATTGCCGTGGCGATCAGCGCGACGAGCGCGAGGACACCGGCCGTCGCCACGTCTTCCTCGGCGCCATGCCATCGACCGCGCGGAATCAGGAGGACGGCGAAGATGCCGATATGGGCGACGAGGTGCACGGCGTCGGCGGTGAGAAACAGGCTGCCCGCACTGCGCGCGCCTGCCAGCTCCCCGGCGGCGGCGAGGAGAGTGATCGCAAGGGCGATGGCGACGCGGGGCGCCTCGATGTGGTGATGCTCGGGTCGCGTGAGACCTTCCGTTTCGAGGATCGGCATCAGCCGTGAATCGTCATGTCCCCATGGAGTGCAACAGGCCTGCCTGGGTGCCGCGTGAGACAAATCGCGCAGATGAGAAGACGCCCCGCGTCGACGGCGCGATCACCAGCGGCGTGGCTGCCTCACCTGGGGTGAGCTTCACCTCTTTCATGTCCGCGCGACTCTTGAGCGTGAGGTGACGCTGCCGCACTGGGGCACGCGTGCCTCACCGAACGCGCACGGGTCCGCCCAACGGTGTGATTTCGCTCGGGCCGGGTCTGGCATCGCCGTTGCGATCTCGAACCGGAGTCATCACGGAGAAGGAGGGAACGCGATGGTGCTGTTCAAGACGGATCGTCCCCGCACGATCGACCAGCTGATCGACTACTTCGGCGAGTCACGACAGGTCATCACGGCGCCGCTGGACGCTGAGCGCGAGCTGGCGGCGGCCTGAAGCACGCGTTGAACGCCAACGTCTTCTACGACCTCGTCGCCGAGACTCTGGAGCTCGACGACCGTTCGAAGGTTCATGCCGTCACCGCCGCCGTGTTGCAGGCGCTCCGCGATCGCTTGACGTCGGGCGAGGCGCGCCAGGCGCGTGCGCAGCTCCCGCGTCCCCTGAAGCGTGTGTGGGACTTCGGCCACGACGTCGATCAACGCCCCGTGCGCATGCACCGCCGCGAGTTCTATGCTCGCATCCGCCTCGATGCCGGCCTCGGATCCGAGCGCGAGGCGCGCGATGCCACGCTCGCGGTCTTCGCGGCGCTCAAGGAGCAGCTCTCGCCCGGCGAGTCGGACGACATCCTCGCGCAGCTCCCGAAAGACCTCAAAGCGGTCTGGGCGACCGCGCAACAGGCCGCCTGAGGAAGGACGACGACGATGCGCTCACATGCACTCGTGCTCGGTATGACCCTCACGTTGCTGCTGACCGTCACCGTGTCCGCGCGCGCCGAGATCGTGAAGCATTCCGGCACCATCGTGGACGACGACGAGAACACCGACTCGATCGTGCTCGCGGAGGTCGGGCCGTGGCGGATTCACGACGGCGCCACGGTCGTCACGCGCCCAAGGATCGCGCTCACGACACGGACGGAATGTGCCATCGCGTTCCGGGTCGAGGACACCGGGGAAGGATTCCCCGGCGAGTTCGTCGAAGCGCCGCTCGATCGCTCCGGAGTCTACGTCGGGGACTACGTCACCATCGAGTGCCGCAACGAGGGCGCGCGGATGGTCGCGCTGAAGATCACCGTGACGGATCTTCCCGGCGGAACGTTCACCAAGGAGAACGGTCGATGATGAACCGCAGGCCGGATCTGGGAAGGAGAGCCGGTGCGGATCGCCTCACGGCGCGGCAGTGTCACCGTACGCGGTCCTCCTTCTTCGTCCGGTACGTTCGTGGGCGCCATGAAAACGCCAGTACGACGAAGATCCCTGATCGCCGCACTCGTGTGCTGATGTGCGCGGGCGCTCCATGGGACATCGCGCGGGCGGGGAGCGGCCGAGCTGAGCCAGGCGCCGGCGGCCGCGCTGGAACGGCGTGCCGAGCGCGAAGCCAAGCGCATCCGGGTCGATGTGCAGCGTCGGCGCGCGCTCCTCAAGCGGCTGCTGCCGCTGCCGTGAGCGAACAGGACGATGCCGCGATCACCTGTGACATTCTCCCAAGGGGATCGCGAGGGAATTCATCGTCGCGTCACAGCGAGGACGGATATGTTTCCGGCAACTCGCCGCGTTCCCACTGGGCCGTGCGCTCGAGCGGCTCGACGGCGCGCGTGTGGTCGTAGTGTAAAACCAGATCGAACTGGCGCGGGAGCACGGCGTCGAAGTAGTGGCTCTGCCGCTCCGTCTCCGGCCGGTACACGACACCAATCGCGCGCTCGAGTCGTGGCGACGCCAGCGCTGAGCTCGCGAGACCGTGATGGCGCAGGTCCAGCGCGAAGTTCCCCAGGCCCACGGCGTGGAAGATGGATTCGTAGCTGCCGGGCAAGGCCGGTCGCACCGTCTTGCGCTCGGCGGGCTCGCCCCAGTCGGACGCCGCGGTCACCGTGCCTTCGTTGGTCGTGAAGCCGACGAGGAGCGCTTCGCGACCGTAGCGCTCACGCACGAGCTGACCCACGTTCAACTCGCCACGCTGACCGAGCTCGGTGGCGCGGGCGTCGCCGAGATGCGAGTTGTGCGCCCACACCACGATCTTCGCGGGCCGTCCACGCGCTGCCTGCACGTGCTCGGCGAGCGCTTCCAGGGTCTCGACCATGTGCCGGTCGCGGAGATTCCACGACGCGACGTGGCCCCCGAACATCGTGCGGTAGTACGCCTCGGCGTTCTTCACCAGGCGCGCATTCTGCTCGGCCACGAAGAGATCGTCCGCGGCCACACGCCCATCGCGGCGCGCGTAGTCGGACGCGGAGCGCCGGAGATCGACGAGCTGGCTCACCACCTCGCGCTCGCACGACGCGGCGAGTCCCAACCCCGCCGTCCGGGCGTAGGTCTCGACGTCGCCGCCGAAGTGGTCGAAGCACGCGTACCGGGACTGCGCGCGGCGCGCGGCGTCGGGATCGACGACCCGGAGGTAACGGACCACCGCCTCCATCGAGGCGTGAAGGCTGTAGAGGTCGAGACCGTAGAAGCCGACCTTCCGGGCATCATCCGTGCACGCGTCGTCGTGCTCACGCAGCCAGCCCACGAAGTCCAGCACGTCGGCGTTACGCCACATCCAGTGAGGAAAGCGCTTGAAGTCGTCGAGGGCCTCGATCGCATCGTGATCCGTGCCGGCGCCGCGCACATACCGGTTGATCCGGTAGGCATCCGGCCAGTCCGCCTCGACGGCGACCGCCTCGAAGCCGCACTCGCGGATGAGCCGCTTCGTGATCTCGGCGCGGATGCGGTAGAACTCGTGCGTCCCGTGCGAGGCCTCGCCGATGAGGACGAAGCGCGCGCGATCGACGGCGGCGATGACGGGGTCGAAATCACGCGGCGTCCCCGCGAGCGGCCGGGCGACCTGCCGCACGGACGCCGCGAGGTCCTCGCCGTTCGTCGTCATGCGGAAACGGCCGCCTGGTCCCGAGCGGCGGCGAGCAGCTGACACACCTCCTCGTCCGATGTCGGCTGAAAGTCGCGATACTGCGATCCGACGGCGTAGAACGGCTCGGGCATCGAGACGCAGATGAGGGCCTCGACCTCCGACCGCAGCGTCTGGCACGTCTCACGGGCGCCCGTGGGTACGGCCACGACGATCGCGGCCGGTCGCAGCGCTCGCAGCGCCCGCACGGCGGCGCGCATGGACGCGCCCGTCGCCAACCCGTCGTCGACGACGATGACTGTCTTCCCGGTCACCGCGGGCGCCGGTCGATCACCGCGGTAGGCGCGCTCACGTCGTCCGAGCTCACGACGCTCGAGGTCGGTGATGTGTTCGATGACGCGCACGGGTAACCCGAGCCTGTCGACCAGGTCGTCATCGAGGACTCTGACACCGCCCGTTGCGATGGCACCGAATCCCCATTCCTCGTGGCCCGGCACGCCGAGCTTGCGCACCGTGAACACGTCGAGGGGGGCGTGGAGCGCACGGGCGATTTCGAACGCAACCGGAACGCCACCCCGTGGCAACGCGAGCACGATCACGTCATCTCGTCCTGCGTAAGCGCCGAGATGCGCGGCGAGGAGTTGCCCAGCCTGTCGCCGGTCGCGGAAGGTACGCACCAAGATCCCCCCTTTCGCCTGGGAATGGGTGCATCGTCAATGCCAATCAGTCGAGCGGGGCAATTCCGCGAAATTGCTTGGTGCGAGCTGGAAACGGCGACAACGCCGAGCCGTGCGAGTGCTGCGTGCACGTCTCACGTGGGGTCGCCGCGCCCCAGCGAGTAGCGTCAGGAGATCGAGAAACGGCGGTAGCTCATCGCCTCTCTGACGCGCGCGGTCGCCAGATCGAGCGCGGCCCGACGCGGCGTGACGTTCTCGGCCTTCATCGCGTCGAGGACCGCCGTGGTATTCGCGCGGGTTCTCTCCTCGATCGCGGCGAAGGCCGCCGATTGCGTCGCGCCGTGGTACTCCATCGCGGCGCAGATGACGCCGCCGGCGTTCGCGATGAAATCGGGAATCACCAGGACGCCCCGGTCGTGCAGCATCTTCTCCGCGCCCGGCGTGAATGGAATATTGGCGCCCTGGACGACCAGCCTGGTCTTCAAACGGTCCACGTTGTCCTCGCGCACCACATCGGGGCGGGCGGCAGGGATCCAGATCTCACATTCCACATCGAGCACCGCATCGCGATCGAGCTTCTCGCCGCCGCTCGCATAGTCTCCGACGGCGCCGCCGGCGGCCTTCAGCGCGATCAGCTCCGCCACGCGAATCCCGCCTGGGTCGTAGATCGTCCCTCGAGAATCCGATGCCGCGACGAGCACCGCGCCGCGTTCGACCAGGAATCGCGCGCTGTGCTTGCCGACGGCCCCGAAGCCCTGGATCACCACGCGCGCGCCCTTGAGGTCGAACCTGCAATGGGACGCCGCGGTCTCCACCGCGTGGAGGACGCCCCAGCCGGTTGCCCCGATCTCGTCGAGCGGAATGCCGCCGAGCGCGGCCGGCAGGCCGACGGCGCGGCCGATCTCGTCCTCGACCCACGCCATGCACGCCTCGTCGGTGCCCATGTCGGGACCGAAGATGTAGTCCGTCTCGTTCCGGAGGGCGTGCGCGAACCCGCGAATGAGGCGCTCCTTCCGGTCGCGCGGCATGCGCGGGTCGCCGTAGAGCACTGACTTGCCGCCGCCGTGAGGCAGGTTGGCGGCGGCGTTCTTCAGCGTCATCGCCCGCGCGAGACGGACGCACTCGGTCGTGCTCACGTCAGGCGCCATCCGAAGGCCGCCAATCGACGGGCCGCGCGCGACGTTGTCGACGACCAGCACCGCTTTGAGCCCGAGTGTCGGCTCGCTGACGTGGATGATCTTCGAGGGACCGAGCTCGTCCGCAACGTCGAAAACGTCGTCGAGGCTCATCGTCCGCGCACGCTCAGGTCAGAGTCGAGCCCCATACGCCGGATCGGATGCAATGGGCATACCCCGGCGCTTCGAGAGACAAATCGCGCAGATGAGGGATGCGCGCGCGCCGAGCGCGCGATGAATAGCGGCGTGGCTACCTCACCTGGGGCGCCGCCGCCCCCAAGCGCACCGATCTTTACATCATGTCCGCTCGGCGCGCGTCGGGCCACGTCGGTACGAGGCTCAGAAGGATTGCCGCGGCCAGCGCCAGCGTGCCGCCGAAGAGGAACGGCGCCGAGGGCCCGAAGCCTGGCCAGCTTCCCACGCCTTGCCACAGCACACCCGCGACGAGCGAGGCGGCGAGGTTGGCCATCGCGACGGTCGTGTTGTAAACGCCGTACGCGGTGGCGCGCCGCTCGACCGGCACGAGATCCGCGATCGCCGCCTTGAGGACGCCGTACGTGGCGCCGTAGTACGCGCCGTAGACCAGGTACAGGAGCCATACGTGCCACGGCGCGCGGGCGAGCGCGAACCCGAAATACACCGCCGCGTAGACGAGCCATCCGACGACGATCATGCGCCGGCGCCCGAGGCGATCGGAGAGCGCGCCCGCGGGCGCCGACACGAGCGCGTACACGACATTGAACGCGAGGAGAGCGAGGAGGATGTCCGCGACGCGCAGCCCGCGCTCCTGCGCGCGCAGCACGAGGAACGCGTCCGAGGCGTTGCCGAGACCGAAGATCGCCACGATGCCGACGAACATGAGGAACGACCCGTCGAGCCGACCCGGCCCCGCGCGCGCGTCGGGAGCGGGCGGCGGCACGTCACGAGCGCCGACCGCGAGCGACAGCACGGCCAGCGTGGCCGGGATGACGCTCACGAGGGCGATCGTCTGAAACGTGCCACGCGCGAGCGACGCCGATGCCCCTCCGCTGGCGACGACCACGGCCAGCGCGATGCCGAGACCGACGACGGCCCCCGCCGTGTCGGCGGCGCGTTGAAACCCGAACGCCGCGCCGTGATGCTGACGGTCCGTCGAGTCGGCGACGAGGGCGTCCCGAGGCGCCGTGCGGACGCCCTTCCCGACGCGATCGATCCATCGCGCGCCGAGCACGAGCCCCCACGTGTCTGCGACGTACAGCGTCGGCTTCGACGCGGCGGACAGCGCATAGCCCGCGACCGCGAGCCACTTGCGCGCGCGCAGCCGATCGGAGAGCCAGCCCGAGCCCACCTGAACCAGGTTCGCCGTCGCCTGCGAGACGCCTTCCACCAGACCGATGACCGCGGTGCTCGCGCCCAGCACGTTGCTCAGCAGAAGGGGCACGAGGTTCATCGTCATCTCGCTCGCGACGTCCATGAAGAAGCTCGCCGCGCTGACCGCCCAGAGATTGCGGGACAGGCGCACGGCGCTAGCCTGGATTATTCATGAGCGAGGCCGGGGGTGTGCCGGCGACATCCGCAGCCGAGGTGAGGGCGGTGGGCCGAGGTAGACGGCCTCCTGTCCTCGCCGAGGCGGCTGCGGATGTCGGCCGTCCACCCCGGCCCACCGCCCTCACCTCGGCGAGGACAGGAGGCGGCACGCTCCCGGCCCCGCTCATGAATAATCCACCTAGCTGCGCTCGCGCAGGAACCAGAGGCGCCGCGGGCGAGGGTAGTGCAGCCCGAAGCGCAGCATCGCGATGTCGCGCACGGCGCTCACGGCCTCGGCCGCGGAGTCCGTGACCCGAATGCGGTCGGCGTCGGCGGGATCGATGACAGCCGTGGCCTCGAGCGGGCCGTGGAGGAAGTCGGTGAGCGGACGCCAGAAGTCCCTCCCGACGAGGATGAGCGGGAAGTCACGGATCTTGCCGGTCTGGATCAGCGTGGCGGTCTCGAAGATCTCGTCCAGGGTGCCGAAGCCTCCCGGCAGCGCGATGAACGCGTACGAGTACTTCACGAGCATCAGCTTGCGCACGAAGAAGTGGCGGAAGGTGATCCAGCGATCGAGATACGGGTTGGGCTCCTGCTCTAGCGCCAGCTCGATGTTGCAGCCGATCGAGCGTCCGCCCGCCTCCCGCGCGCCCCGGTTGGCCGCCTCCATGATGCCGGGCCCGCCGCCTGTCATCACCGTGAACCCGCAGCGCGCGACTCCGGCGCCGACCTCGCGCGCGATCGCGTAGTAGGGATGGTCTTCCTTGAAGCGGGCGGAGCCGAAGATGGTGACGCAGGGCCCGACGAAGTGCAGCGCGCGGAACCCGCGCATGAGCTCGACGAAGATGCGGATCGCGCGGGCAAGCTCGAAGCCGCGCGATTGGGGACCTTCGAGAAAGCGGACGGCCTCGACGGGATGCGCCGCGGTCGTCCAGTCCGCGCCGGTGTCGATCGATCTTCTGTCGTCCTTCATCGATGTGGAGACCCGCGTGCAACGCATACGCCACACGTTGCAATCGCGTCAAGTCGCGGAGGCGGCTGTTCCCGGACCGACTGGGGTGGCGGCTCCCCACGCGAGGCGCGGCTGGGACACGGCTCGGCGGTCCGGCCGCGCTCAAATGGTTGGAATTGCGTGGTCAACGGTCTGGCATTGGCGGTGCACCCATCGCCGCACGGCAATGGAGGTGCGCATGACTGACCAGGTCACGATTCTTCACCCCACGGATTTTTCGGTCGAAGCGGACGCGGCGGAAGCCGAAGCCGCACGGCTCGCGCGTGGCTTCGGCGCCGGGCTGATTCTCCTGCACGTGTCGGTCGAAGCGCCGCTCTACGGCGAGACGCCGTTCGGCATGGGCGAGCTCGAGAAGCTCTACGCGACGCAGGCGGCCTGGGCGGAGGCGAGGCTCGGTGAGCGCGCGCAGCGGCTGGTGAAGGAGGGCGTGAAGGCGGTCTGGCGCCGGCGCGTCGGCGTCCCTCACGAGGAGATCCTGAGGGCGGCGGCGGAGGAACGGGCCACGTACATCGTCATCGGCACGCACGGTCGCGGCGGCTTCGAGCGGTTCATGCTCGGCAGCGTCGCCGATCGCGTCGTTCGCGCGGCGGCGTGCCCCGTGCTCACCGTACGACCCCACGCGAGCGCCGCTCCCCTCCGCGCGTGACGATCGCGTGGCGGGCGTGGCCCGGACGTCCGTTTCCGCTCGGCGCGACGTGGGACGGAATCGGGGTGAACTTCGCGCTCTTCAGCGAGCACGCCTCGAAGATCGAGCTGTGCCTCTTCGACGATGCGGAGTCCGCACGGGAGACGGCGCGGATTCCGCTCGGCGAGCGGACCGATCAGGTGTGGCACGCGTATCTGCCGGAAGCGAAGCCCGGCCTCCTCTACGGCTATCGCGTGCACGGTCCCTACGAGCCGTGGACGGGCCATCGATTCGATCCGGCCAAGCTCCTCCTCGATCCCTACGCGAGGGCGATCGCCGGTCATCCCGCGCTCGACGCCCCGATATTCGGCTATCGTCGCGGAGCGCCCGACGATCCCGCTCCGGATCCGGTCGACGACGCGGCGCACGTCGCGAAGAGCGTGGTCGTGGATTCCACGTTTCCGTGGAACGGCGACCGCCCGCTCCGGACGCCGTGGAACGAGACGGTCATCTACGAGCTGCACGTGAAGGGGTTCACCGCCCGCCACCCCGGCGTGCCCGCGGCACTGCGCGGGACGTACGCCGGGCTCGCGTCCCCCGCGGCCGTCGACTATCTCCGCGCGCTCGGCGTGACGGCCGTCGAGCTCCTGCCCGTGCACCACGCGGTGACCGAAGGCGCCGTCTCAGCCCTCGGCTTCACGAATTACTGGGGCTACAACTCGATCGGCTTCTTCGCGCCCGACGCGCGCTACTCGAGCGGAGGCGACCGCGGCGAGCAGGTGCGCGAGTTCAAGACGCTCGTGAAGACGCTGCATCAGGCCGGCATCGAGGTCATCCTCGACGTCGTCTACAACCACACCGCCGAAGGCGACCATCTCGGGCCGACGCTCTCGTTCCGGGGCATCGACAACGACGCGTACTACCGGCTCCTCCCGGCCGATCGCCGCCGCTACGTGGATTACACCGGCTGCGGCAACACGCTCAACATGATGCATCCGCGCACGCTCCAGCTGCTCATGGACAGTCTCCGGTACTGGATCCTCGAGATGCACGTCGACGGCTTCCGCTTCGACCTCGCCGCCGCGCTCGCGCGCCAGCTCCACGACGTCGATCGCCTGTCGGCGTTCTTCGACGTCATCCACCAGGACCCGGTCGTCGGTCAGGCGAAGCTCATCGCGGAGCCCTGGGATCTCGGAGAGGGCGGCTATCAGGTCGGCAACTTCCCCGTGGGATGGGCGGAATGGAACGGCAAGTATCGCGATGCCGTGCGGCGGTACTGGCGGGGTGACGGGCAGGTGGCCGAGCTCGCGTACCGTCTCACCGGCTCCAGCGATCTCTATCAGAGCGACGGCCGCCGGCCGTACGCGAGCGTCAACTTCGTCACCGCGCACGACGGCTTCACCCTCGCCGACCTCGTGAGCTACGAGCGCAAGCACAACGAGGCCAACGGCCTTGGCAACCGTGACGGTGCCGACGAGAACTTCTCGTGGAACTTCGGCGCCGAGGGGCCGACCGACGACCCCGCGATCGTGGCGCTGCGGCGGCGCCAGGTGCGCACCCTGCTCGCGACGCTGTTCCTGTCCCAGGGTGTGCCGATGCTGTGCGGCGGCGACGAGACCGGACGGACTCAGCGCGGCAACAACAACGCGTTCTGCCAGGACAACGAGATCTCGTGGCACGACTGGACGCTCGACGAGGAGGCGCGCGCGCGGCTCGCCTTCACGCGGCGGCTCATCGCGCTGCGCCGCGAGCACCCCGAGCTGCACCGCCGGAAATTCTTCCGGGGAAGTCCCGACTGCGCCGGGGGCATGAAGGATCTCACGTGGCTCCGCCCCGACGGCGGCGAGATGACGGGCGCCGACTGGGCGGCCGGCACGACGGCGTTCGGTTTTCGTCTGTGCGGGCTCGCGATGGACGACGTGAACGACCGCGGCGAGCCGATCACCGACGACACGCTACTGGTCCTGCTCAACGCCCGAGCGGCGGCGGTCGACTTCGTCTTGCCGAACGCGCACCCCGGCATCGGATGGGAGGTTGTCGTGGACACAGCCGAGGACGCGCCATCCGTGAAGACACGCACGCTCGACGTCGGTGTGCCGTTCTCGCTCGCCGGCCGCGCGCTCGCGCTGCTCCGTGCCATCCACGGTCCGGTGCAGTGAAAGTGGTGGGGCGCCGGCGCCCGCGGCGGTTGGGGCGCTCGAGTCCCAGGTCGCGCGCGCGTCACTCGCAAGTGATGGACTTCGTTACGCCGGAGTCTGGCAACGCCGTTGCACCCTGCCATGACCAACGATCCAGGAGGGGATGATGACCACGACGACGATCAGCGACGGCGACCTCCGCGACAAGGTCCTGGCCGAGCTCCGGTGGGACCCGCGCGTTCAGGACCGGCACATCAGCGTCCATGTCGGCGACGGCGCGGTGACGCTCACGGGCACGGTGTACGGGTACGGCACGCGCCTCGCCGCCCAGGAGGCGGCTCATCGCGTCGAAGGGGTCCGTGACGTCGCCAACGACATCAAGGTGGACGTTCAGCCGGGCCGGGGCACCGATACCGAGCTCGCGCAAGCCGTGCGGCGGATGCTCGAGTGGGATGAGCGCGTGCCCGACACGCGCATCACCTCGACCGTGTCGAACGGCTGGGTCACGCTCGACGGCACGGTCGACACGTGGAGCGAGCGTGAGGACGCGGAACACGTCATCGCGAACCTCTCCGGCGTGCAGGGCGTGACGAACGACATCCGCGTGGCGAAGCATCCCGCGAAGTCCGACGATCTGCGGCACGTGATCGAAGCGGTGCTTGCCCGGCGCGCGGAGCGCCACGCGAAGCGCATCAACGTCGAGGTGCGCGATGGGGTGGTGACGCTGTCGGGGCCGGTCGACTCGCTGGCCGAGCGCCGTGCGCTCGTCGCCGCGGCCCGCCTCACGTCCGGCGTGCACGCCGTCGACGACCGGTTGAGCGTCGAGTCGTACGTCTGGGTCGCGACGCCGGCTTCGTGAGCGCCATGCGACACGATCCGATCGATCCGGCACGTAGTCCCGGACCGGAACGGCCCCCCGAGCTTTCGCCGCGACCGTGCCTCTCGTGCGGCCGGCCCATCGCGGTGTCCCGCCTGCGCATCATGCCGGCGGCGCGATACTGCGCGACGTGCCAGGACGCTCCCGCCCCGGGCGGGTCGGCGCCGTCACGGCGAGCCCCGAAATGAGCGACACGTTGGTCCACGTGACGATGGCGGTCGTGACGGTGCTCGTCATGTGGGTCTTCGACCTGCGGTAGGCGCGCGCGGCCCGAGCCGTCGCCGAAGCGCCGCTCTGGAGTGCCGCGCGCGCTATCATTCGTGTCGTGGTGGAACGAGGCGACTCCCGGGACGAGGCCCTGCGCGTGAGCGAAGCGCGCTTCCGCGGGCTCCTCGAGGCCGCGCCGGACGCGATGGTGATCGCCGATCGCGACGGTCGCATCGTGCTGGCGAATCGCCAGGCGCAGACCCTGTTCGGCTACGACCCCGACGAGCTCGTCGGCCAGGCGGTCGAGGCCCTGATTCCCGAGAGCTACCGCGGGGGTCACGTCCACCATCGCGAGCGCTACGTCGCCGATCCGCACACGCGGCCGATGGGCGCCGACCTCGAATTGTTCGCGCGGCGCAAGGACGGGACGG